>JAUWDP010000320.1 GCA_030608725.1 Candidatus Bathyarchaeota archaeon | reverse complement strand
GGAAAGGAATAAATAAAATCGGTTATAATCTCCCGATATGGCCACCCAGACGAGCCGTAAGTATCGACTTCGCGACGATTATCGGCGTTTCGACCAGAAGAATGAGATGTTCTGCAGGAGCATCTGGGACACCGAGTTCGCCAAGACCCTCACGGTCCCTAACTACGCTAAGGCCATGATAAGCAGGGCCTTGGAGCAGGTGAAGGCGGGGCATGAGGGATTCACCCTCAGGGAGATGGCGCTCTGCTGGGCATCCTGGACCATCGCCTCCATGGAGAACGCCGGCCCAGGCTGGCGCGGGGGCAACAGGGGGCTCTTCTCCTGGAAGCCCCTGGGGGCCAGTACAGCCACCCACTCGGGTGTCCCGCTGTGGAGATATGCCGGGGTCGACGCTGAGGACGTCGATGATGTCGTGGCGGTCACGAGAAGCATCAAGAAGATAGCGCGCGCGTTCGGGGCGACCGAGGCGGGGGTGACAGGTCTGGACCGGCGGTGGGTTTACTCTAACTGGTGGAGCAGGTACACCCAGGAGGGAGGGGAGATCAGGTTCTCCGACGAGATGGAGGACCCCGAGGCGTATATGGAGCCCACTGAGCTGGCCGATGGCACCCGTGTGATACCAGCGGACATGAAGAATGTCATCGTCCTCGGGTTCGAGAGGGGCTACGAGGCCATCGACACCTCCCCCGACAGCGTCGCAGGTTGCGAGACGGGGATGGGCTACTCAAAGATGACGTTCACGACCCCCACCCTAGCCGAGTACATCAGGAACCTCGGCTACAACGCCATCCCCATGGGGAACGACACGGCCCTCAGCGTACCAATGGCTATCGAAGCAGGGCTGGGGCAGCTTGGGAGGAACGGCCTCCTCGTGAACCCGAAGCACGGCTCTAGGCTAGCCCTGTCGAAGATTATCACGGACCTCCCACTGGTACACGACTCGCCCGTCGAGTTCGGGCTGATGGCGTTCTGCGACGTCTGCAAGAAATGTGCAGTGAACTGTCCGTCTCAGGCCATCTCCTACGAGGAGCGGAGCCATGAAGGGCCGACGTTCTCGAACAACCCCGGCTCTCTGAAGTGGTTCCTCCGCCCGGAGAGGTGTATGAGGTTCTGGACCGACCTTGGCGAGGACTGCTCCAACTGCCTGCGGAGCTGCGCCTTCAACAAGCCGCCGGGGGTCCTCCACGACCTGGTCAGGGGCGTCATAGCCAACACGACTGTGTTCAACAGGCTCTTCGTGTGGCTGGATGATGCCCTGGGTTACGGTAAGAAGAAGAGCTCCAGCTCCTTCTTCGGGTACTGAACCTGCTCTATGTTAGCATCATGACTGCGTAGATGACCGCCCCGGCGACGCCGTAGATGAAGGGGTTGTCTCATGTGTGGGGGGCCCAGGCCTCGGTCACGGTCATGAGGAAAGGCATGAACATTATCATCATTAGTTGGCCCGGGGTGAAAAGGTAGCCGAAGATAATGAACGCGGCTATCGTGGATAGGGTGACCATGGCGCTCCCCTCGAAGCTCCGAGTGTAGACCCTGTCGGTGAAGAGGCCTGTCACCTCGTTCTTGTTCCTGTCAAACCTGTCGCCGACTTCGGTCTATAAGCCAGAATTACTTCATAATCGGATTTTGAGTTGGGTACACATTTTTTATCGTGAAAGGCTCCTGTCTAACTAATATTTGGAAGAGTGAACCCATGTCCTCCCGTGCGCGTAACTTCAGACACCTCCTCCAGTGGCTTATCGCGGGCTCTCGAGGGGGGGTCAACAGGGGGAGGATCATACAGGCGCTCAGGGAGGAACCCCTCAACGCGAACCAGCTGGGGAACCTCCTCGAGGTGGACTACCGGACGGTGCGCCACCACCTGGACGTCCTGATGAAGAATGGGGTGATCACGTCCATGGGGGAGCGCTACGGCAAGATGTACTTCCTCTCCCAGGAGCTCGATGAGGGCTGGGGAGATTTTGAGGAGATTTGGGTGAGAATTGGAAATAAGTTGAAAAGGGAGGATCCGGAGTGAGAAACGGATGAGGAGTAGAGGCTGGATTAGGACCGCTTTCCTGGCCATCATGGTGATAGGGTTGACCCTGTCTTTCTCGGTGCACGCACAGCTGTTCAAGGATCGCTTCCCTGGCCTTAAACCCGATATTGAGCCCGAGGATCTCCCCAGGATCCGCGAA
>JAUWDP010000149.1 GCA_030608725.1 Candidatus Bathyarchaeota archaeon | reverse complement strand
GTCCACTGATTTAACTTTCAGGTTCATTATAGATGGGATTGGACCACGCCCTCCTCCCCTCAAAATCGGTGACCTCAATACGGACGTAGGTCTCACCCGGTCTCCCTTTGTATGAAGCGCCCATCAGTGGTCCACCTTCAGCATAGTATTTTATCCCGAGCGATGGGGTGGATACGAAGGATATCTCCTTCACAGGCGAGCATTCAAGTGATATCACTCCCTCGTTGTCTATCGTTATGTCCTTCATTTCTGGGCCCGTACTCGAGTAGAAATACCCCATGCATATGCTAGACATTATATCATCTGCGCTCAGGGACTTTGACTTCACCATTATCCAGGCAACAGTCGCGTCGAGGGGTAGCAAGGGCCTGTCCGCCCCATGGTGGTCGTCCACTGCGTATATCCAGGGGCGCCTGCCTGAGACGATAATGTCGTCGATATGGGACGCGGAGACTCCGGTGTTCCTCTCGTACTCGCAGCTCGTGTTGTAGATCTCAACGCCGTGATATCCATCTATCTCCATCATGTCCCTGTGGTTCAGCCCGGACCAGTAGGGATGGGCCAGAATAGCGATCCCCCCTACACCGTTTATGTGGTCAATGACGAGCTGTGGATCCAGGTCCCTGTCGAAGTCTTGGAAGGGGAGCGTCTCCTTGATCCCCAGAGCAACAAGGTGGTAGGGCGTGGCCGCGTGGGTTCTTCCAATGCACATCTCCTCGCCCGGTATCAATAGAAAGCCTGCGCCCCCTAGACCCTCGACGTCAGTGACGATGCTGTGATCTGTAATCGATAGGAAGTCGTATCTAGCGTCCGAATAGATCTTCACCAGCTGTTCCGGGGTCCTCGTGCCATCCGAACCGGTTGAATGGGTGTGGACATTACCCTTGAACCATAGCCCCTCCTCTCTGAACGGGTTGACGAAGTAGCGCCTCATGGGTGAAGATAGTATTACTTGTGATATAGATAAAATTTTCAATATATGCCATACGTACTGGAGTAGAGCTTTTTTAGAGAAGGTATCGTTGCTAAAGGTAAACTCTCTATCTTCTAAAGGCATGCGAGACCTGAAAAAATGTCGAGTTATGATCTCTAAGAACTACGCGTGTACCTCCCAGTAGAGCTTCTTATAGATGGTCTCCCATCTGTCCTCCGTGATCTTGTCGGAGTATGTCCTTCATGAGGTCTCGGAACGCCTTCTGCTCGTGCTCTCACCCAGTCTTTTTCTTGGGCTATATGGTAGATTGATTCCATTTTCATTTATGGAAAGAGTTGAATCTGGATAAGAGTTGGGGATTTATTACCGAAAGGTATAATCGTGAATAGTCCGTCCATGAGACCAATGTGTCAACTAACTGCATATGTTGGAGACCGTCCTATAGCACCATTACTCCTGAAATCCCTTGAACTACAGGAACCAATATTCGGAGCACAAGCCACCGGACTAGGCATAATAAACGAGTCTGATCTATACACCGAGAAAGACTACGGACATCATAAGAGAGTCATGAAGACCACTGAAATCAGCTCTCTCTTCAAGGTACAGCGGGAATAGCTCACAGCAGATACAATCTGACCGCCAGAGACGATCCAAGATACAACACCAAAGAGATGGCTCATCCCTTCCTCAACGATGATGAAACCCTAGCGCTAATGCACAATGGAGGAATAACCAACTACAAGGAACACTGGGACAGACTCAAGGACACTCATGTCTTCAGATCCCATTCATTAGAGGTGGATGCAATAACCGACACCGAGGTAGCCGTTCACATGCTCAGTGATTCCTTGGGTAATGGTCTCTGTATGGAGGAGGCTTTGAGAGAGGGGGACCCCGCCCTCTTCGGGAGAAGCATCTCCGACAACCTCGTGGAGCCCAGGCGCGCCGAGATGATCCCCAACTTCTGGAACGTGAAGAAGGCCGCCCTCGACTCCGGGGCTGATGACTGCTCCATCGCAGGGGGAGGCCCGTCCATGTTCGCCGTAGGCGGGGACACATCTCAAGTCGGGAAGGCGATGGCCGAGGCCTTTGAGGAGGCAGGGGTCGTGAGCGAGATCTACAAGACCCGCCCGAGCAGCCGGGGGACGAGGGTGATCTAGATGTACCCGAGGTTCCGATGCATCGAGTGCAACAGGGAATACGAGCCCGGCCGGCAGCTGAGGTGCGGGTGCGGGGGGCTTCTGGAGGTGGTCCACGAGTTCCCCGAGGTCAATAGAAAACTGTTTGATGCGAGACTCAATTTGAGTCGGGGCCCCGGGGGCAGCGGCGTCTGGCGTTTCAAGGAGCTCGTCTACCCGGGGCTCGACGAGAAGAACCTCGTCTCGAGGGGGGAGGGGAACACCAACATCTACTCTCATAGGAGGCTCTCGGAGTACACCGGGATAGAGAGGCTCTCCATG
This sequence comes from Candidatus Bathyarchaeota archaeon, assembly GCA_030608725.1. The sequence goes on along the minus strand of JAUWDP010000149.1, from coordinate 1,811 downwards.
AAGCACGAGGGGGAGAACCCCACGGGGTCCTTCAAGGACAGGGGGATGACCGTGGGGGTCTCGGAGGCCGTGAGGATCGGGGTAGGTTCCGTCGCTTGCGCCTCCACCGGGAACACCTCCGCCTCCTTGGCCTCCTACGCTGCCACAGCTGGCCTGCACTGCGTCGTGTTCATCCCCGAGGGGATGATCGCCTACGGGAAGCTGGCCCAGGCCCTCTCATTCGGGGCGACGGTGCTCCAGGTGAGGGGGGACTTCGACGCCGCGATGTGGCTCGTCCAGGAGGCCTCGGAGGAGATGGGGCTCTACCTCCTCAACTCCGTGAACCCGTGGAGGATCGAGGGGCAGAAGTCCATCATCTTCGAGCTCATCCAGCAGAGGGGGTGGGAACCCCCGGACTGGATCGTGGTCCCCGCTGGGAACCTGGGGAACACCTCGGCGTTCGGGAAGGCCCTGAGGGAGTTGGAGGATCTCGGCTTAATCGATGAGGTGCCCAGCCTCGCAGCCGTCCAGGCGGAGGGGGCTGACCCGTTCTACAGGCTCTGGTCGGAGGGTGAGAAGGCTCTGACGCCAGTCGTGCCCGAAACGGTGGCCTCCGCGATAAAGATAGGTAACCCGGTGAGCTGGAGGAAGGCGATCAAGGCGATAGAGTACACCGGAGGCGTCGTGGAGCACGTCTCCGACCAGGAGATTATGGACGCCAAGGCGGTGGTCGACGGTTGCGGCATCGGGTGCGAGCCGGCCTCCGCGACCTCGGTTGCCGGGGCGAGGGTGTTACGAGAAAAAGGGATCATCGACCAAGGGGAGGAGGCTGTCTGCATCCTCACGGGGAATCTCCTGAAGGACCCCGGGGCCACGGTGAGCTACCACACCGGCGTGATCAAAGGGATCAGCCCCCGGTTCCCCAACACCCCGATAGTCGTCAACGCAGATCTCGCGAGCGTCTCGGACGTGTTGGACAACCTCGCCCTTACAGGCTCTAGGAGGGAGTGAGCCAGGGGGCGCGCGCGAGCCGTGCCTTGTACCTGTACCCCAAGTGTGTGTGGATAATATTTAACTCCACACATAAAGAAAAGCATTAAATAATATTTATTTGTGTATATAATCTAATGCAAAAAAAAACAGATCTATAATATTAGTTCTTTCAATTTGCAGTATTGCGCATTTTATAAACGATGGTTACCAAAATATTCTTTATTCACTTTCCCCTTTGATTTTGAAAGAGTACCAATTAAATTACTTTCAATTGGGACTATTAATTTCTGGATTCAATATGTCTGCTTCGTTTTTTCAATTCATAGTTATCGGTCTTGTTCCCCACATAAGTAAAAAACACTTGATAATGTTGGGTTTTCTCTGGACATCGATTTTCATCTTCGGAACATCTCTAGCTTCTAATTATATACAGTTTTTAGTCTTATTCATTATAGCAGGAATTGGTATAAGCATTTTTCATCCTTCAGCTTCATCTATCCTTTTGAAAACGTTTCCAAATCGAAGTAGAGGAAGGGCGCTTTCTATCTACCTTTTTTCAGGCAAGATTGGAGCATTCACTTCTGTATTACTGGCAAACTGGATCGCTTCCTTCATGACTTGGCATTTCCCTCTCTATATTTGGGCAACAAGTGGTCTTGTTATTGCCTTGATTGTAGCAGTTTCTAACCCTAAGAGTCTAGAAGAGCCTGAAGTTAAGAGGCCTATTGTAACATTGAGACATTCGAGAAGTCAATCAATTGGGACCCTTGTGATAGTATACGCGATATATGCGATGTTGGCCAGAGGTCTATGCACATATATTCCGATATATCTTGTTG
>JAUWDP010000246.1 GCA_030608725.1 Candidatus Bathyarchaeota archaeon | reverse complement strand
TTCGCGGCGGCCGTCGAGACGGGGTTCCCTCCGAATGTGCTGGCGTGGCTGCCGGGGGGCCAGTCCATAAGCTCCTCCCTCGCGGAGGTGATCCCCAGGGGCATGCCCGCGGCGATGCCCTTGGCGATGGTGATGATGTCGGGGACGACGCCGAAGTGCTCCGATGCGAACCATTTGCCCGTCCTGCCGATACCCGTCTGGATCTCGTCCATGGCCAAAAGGATGCCATGCTCGTCGAGGAGCTTCTTCAGCTCATCCCAGTAGCCGTCGGGGGGTACTACGTAGCCGCCCTCCCCCTGGATTGGCTCCGCTAGGATCATGGCAACCTCCTCAGGCGGGACGAATTTGTGGAAGAGGTAGTCGTCAATGTAGCTGACGCATCGGAAGCCGCAGCCCGCGTGCTCAAGGTTGAAGGGGCAGCGGTAGCAGTAGGGGTAGAATATGTGCGTCACCCCGGGTATGAGGGGGGAGAAGCCGCCTCTCTGGACGGGCTTGCTCGCGGTGAGGCTCACCGCCCCCAAGGTCCTGCCGTGGAATGAGCCTATGTAGGCAAGCATCAACTGCCTCTTGCTGTGCCATCTGCTGAGCTTTATGGCGCACTCGACGGCCTCTGCGCCGCTGTTGCCATAATAGAGCTTCTTCTTAAAGTCCCCTGGGATGAGGTCGTGGAGGGTCTCGCCCAGATCTATGTAGGTGTCATAGTAAAAGTCGGTGTAGCTATAGTGGAGGAACCTGTCGACCTGCTCCTTGATCGCGGCGGTCACCTTGGGATGGCTGTGGCCGACGCTGAGCACTGCCAGGCCCGCGTTCAGGTCTATGAACTCGTTACCGTCGACGTCCGTGATGATGCAGCCCTTACCGGACTTGACGGCGAGGGGGTAGGCCCTGCCGAAGGATGGGGAGATCAGGTTGTGGTCCTTGTCGACGATCTTCTTCGCCTTGGGGCCGGGCGGGGTGACAACGATCTTTGGATATCTCAATGTTTTCACCTCTGGATATTTAGTTGTCAGTATTACTTAAAAAAACTGAGTTTCGGGTTAGGGCTGGGTCAGCCGGATCTCGATTGTGGAGACGCTGGCCTCCCTCCCACTGGGGATCGTGTGGACAGCAGTGCCTAGATCGATTTTCTCCACGATGAGGTCCTTCAGGAACACCCGCCTGAGCATCTCAACCACGTCCACGGCCTTGCTGATGTTGCGCCCCCGGGCCTTCAGGCTGACCCCTTCGTTTCCCGCGTTGAAAATGGTCATGCAGGCCACCACGTAGTTCATAATGGGCTTCAGCCCGACGATCACGCAGTCTCTCGATCTTGCGGTAGGGGTCTCGGCCATCTCGATCTATCCCTTCTGATTGTCCAACCTATTATTAACATTCTCCATTTCCCAAGAGGGCTCAAATGGGTGACAGCGGGTGCCTGACAGGTGGATGCGGCCATCGCCGCCCTTCGAGGTGAATATGGAGTAAAACCCCATCCGCTCGGGGGCGTCAATCCCGTCAGATGTTCTGCCACGTCTCAGATTTCTGGTGCTCCGATGTTTCAAGATCGCTGTTATCGGAGAAGGGTTAAGTGAAGAACGTGGGGGGAGTCGCTCGATCCTATAAGAATGCCCGGGCAAGGAGAACTGTCAGGATCAGGGCTATGGCCCCCACCATGACGAACTCGGGCTTTATCTTGACGCCGTAGGATTCATCTTGGAAGAACCTTATCAGGCCGGCGCTGGACGCCGGCATGCTGGTCGTGCTGTCCTTTTTCTTCTTCTTGCTCATCGACGGCTCTCCACTTCTGTCTCCGCGGGCTCAGTGAAAAAGGTTTGCCTGTTTCAAATCGTCCATAATTTAAATGGATCTAGTAGAATGGATGGAGGATCACTGCCTCATGAAGTCCGTCAGGCTGATCTGCTTCTCCCCGGGTTCTTCCATCGCTTCCTCCTCTTGGAATATGGAGGCGATCTCATCCTTGACCAGGCCGAGACGGTCCGTGTAGTAGTCGTCCAGCTCGTATCGTCTCACCAGCTCGAGGGCGGGGGAAAGGTACTTCTTGATGCCCCCTTTGTAGACCGTCATGGAGAGCTTCCCCCCGCACCTGACGCAAACCCCTTTGAGGGGGGGCCTCCGGTACTTGCGGTTGCAGGCCATGCACCGGAACCGTTGGCGGGTGAACGCCCGGAGGTTCCCGACGATGTCCTTCATGAAGTGGCTGGTGAGGACCTTCTGGGCGACCACCTCGGCGTCCACCGCCCTCACCTTCTCCGAGAGCTCCAGCTGCTTCTCAAGCTTGTCCAGCATCGTCTTCAACGTCTTATATGCACCGAGATAGGAGCCCTGATTGATGTCAGAGGTCTCATGGGTGTAGCTGAACCCCTGGAACTGAGCCTCCGTGCCGAGCCTCCTCCCGATGGAGTCGACCAGAACCCCGTACTCCGAGGGGCTCGCCCCCTCATGGCTGATCCTGTAGAACTCGGGAGGGTAGCCTCTCATCACGTCGACGTTGTGGGCCTCGCCGTCCACCTCGCTGGGGTTGAGGACGGGGATGACGTAGAGGGGGGCGTCCATGAGGCCGCCGCTCTGCTCGGGGAGGAACTCCCGGCTGAAGTTGAGGAAGGGGTCGAGGCCCAGAAGGATGGCGTCCTCGTCGCCGTCGCAGTTACGCCTCTTCCCCGCGTGCCAGAGGGGGTGAGCGTAGCAGACCCGGGCAGTGGTGTAGCCTATCACCCGGCCTATGATGGTGGCAGACGTGTGGGGGGCCAGGCCGTGGACCAGATGGCCCACGACCTCCTCGGGGGTCTCAAGGTTGTAGTACCTGGGTAGGCCGTAGTAGAGCTCCAGGAGGTCGTCGACGAACTTTGAGGCCTTGACGAGGTAATTCCCGCAGTCCTCCGGGAGGAGTCCAGATCGCAGTGGGGTATGGGGTCTGGACGGCGGGAGCAGGGTTTCAGCTCGGCTGCGAGAGGTTTGGGGCTTTGGTCATTC
>JAUWDP010000126.1 GCA_030608725.1 Candidatus Bathyarchaeota archaeon | reverse complement strand
CTGAGGTGGTCTCCGAGCTGAGGGGGATGGGTGTCCACGTAGAGATGCTAACCGGGGATAATGAGGTCACTGCGAGGGCCATATCCGATAGGCTGGGCTTGGACGGCTTCTCGGCTCATCTTCTTCCCGAGGAGAAGGTGGCGGCCATCGAGGGGCTCCGTGAGCGGTTTGGTACCGTGGCTATGGTCGGTGACGGTGTTAATGATGCTCCCGCTCTGGCGGCTGCGGATGTGGGGATTGCGATGGGGGCGATCGGGAGCGATGTGGCGTTGGAGACGGCGGACGTGGCGCTGATGGAGGATGAGCTGGGGAGGATCGTCTACCTGGTGAGGCTGAGCGGGGCGACCATGAGTAGGATCAGGGAGAACATCGCGGCCTCCATCCTGGTTAAGCTGGGAGTGGCTGCGCTCGCCTTCTTCGGGTTTGCGAGCCTTTGGATGGCTGTGGCTGTGGGGGATATGGGGTTGAGCCTTGGGGTGATCCTGAACTCGCTTAGGCTGGGGGGCATCCGGGCTCGGACCTATGGCGTGGATGAGGGCGCTTGATTTAGGTTTAATATTATATAGCTCCGTGTTTCTAGTTTTAACCATGATTCCTGAGACTTTTACCATTGTTTTAGCCACTTTCATTGTGAGCCTTTTCTCGCTGAGCGGCATCTTTGCGCTGTCGCTTAACGAGGAGCGCCTCCATTCCATCCTGTTCTTCCTACTGGCGTTCTCGGCGGGTTCCATCTTCGGTGCGGCTATGTTCGATCTTCTTCCTGAGGCAGTGGAGTTGGTAGAGGAACGCGTGGTGTTTCTCTACATCGCGTTCGGGTACCTGGCGTTCTACTTCCTTGAGAGGTTCATCTACTGGTACCACGGTCACGGGCACCACGAGGATATAGAGGAGTTCGAGGCGGAGGAGACGAAGGGTTTCGCGTACCTGAACCTGTTGGGTGACGGCATTCATAATTTCATCGACGGGATGGTCATCGCGGCGAGTTTCACCGTGAGCTTTCAGGTTGGGTTGGTGGCCACAATTGCGGTGATTTTCCATGAGCTCCCCCAGGAGATGGGCGACTATGGGATACTGATATACGCGGGTTTCGATAGGGTCAGGGCCCTCCTGCTAAACTTCGTGGTCGCTCTCTCTGTGGTTGGGGGTGGGATCTTCGCCACTTTCTTCCTCAAGTCCGTGGAGGCGTTGAGCGGTATCTTGATCTCGTTCTCTGCCGGCGCGTTCCTGTATCTTTCGGCGTCTGAGCTCGTGCCTGAGCTTCAGCATGAGAGGGATTTCAGGAGGTCGCTGATCCAGTTCGTGGTATTCATCCTGGGGATGGCGTTGATCTACTCCCTTGGGCTGGTCTTCCCCCACGAGTAGTTTTGCGTGGACGACGTGTGGGAGAGGGGTCTCTGAGAGGTTCGGGATACTGGGAACGCCTTCATACATCGTCTATAGGGACGGGAAGGAAGTGGACAGGACCATAGGGTTCATTGGTAACAGGGCCATGTCATGGATGAGGGGGTTAATCGAAAAAGGGTGATAATCAGGAGTGCGAGAACAGCGACGCTCCAGCGCCATCCTTTCTCGCTCATGTATTATATAATAGTCGATAGCACCTTTTCTCGTGAAGCACAGGAACAAGGTAATCATAATAAACGTGATTTCTTTTGTGATTTACTTCGGAGTTTCAACTCTCTTGGAAGCCTTTACTTCACTGCAGTTCCTTGGTGCGTCGGTCATAGCGTTCATAGCAGCAGTTGTCGTCCACGAAATCCTCCTGATCAAGAATAGACCTCCTCCAAGCGGTGAACCTGGGAACTCAGACCCAGTTGAGAACGGATGAAGGCGTCAAGTTCGCTTTGCACTAAGCATCATTTTACTCCTGTAGTCACGTACTCGATGATCTGGGCAGCCGACATGTCCTTCAGCCCAAGCGTCTCAGCTGTGGCACCCTCGCCCCAGTAATCGGTCCCTATCACCAGCTGAGCCAGGCTCACCATGGTGTCGATGGCCGGCGTGGGGATCCCCAGCTGGTCTCCCAAGGTCGAGATGAAGACGAATCCGTACATGATGTCCTCACCGAAGGCCGTCTTGGCGGCGAAGTCGTCAAGGCTCAATCCCGGCCTCCACGACCTATGGGACCCGAAGGTGCTGTAGACCTCGTACATCGTCTCCCCCTTGACTCCGTACTGTCCGTACTCCATCTTCAGAACCTCGGGCTTTGGGAGGAGTTCCAGGCCCAGGGCTTTCCCCACTGCCATCCTCTCCTTGTCGACGGCGTCCATGACGGCCGCGACCTTAGGGGTCATCAGCGTCCCGTAGAACTCCAGGTCCCCGCCTGTCGTCTCCCAGAGCCCCGTGTTCAGGAGGGCGGGCGGGACGTGGACCTGCAGGTTCGGGTTCGTAAGGCTCGTGTCCAGGACGTTCCTCGCCGCCTCGCAGTTGGGGAAGAACTCCTTGACGACCCTCATCATCTCGGGAGTGTCAGTGCTCGGCATCGCCGCCGCCCAGAGGTGGGCCTTGACGCCGAAGACGTGCATAACACCCGGCTCGACGGGCTTCACGAAGTAGGGGAGGATCGCCCCCTCCCCCAGGATGGCTCCCGCAGGGGCCGTCTCCTTGAACATCCTGTAGGTTCTCAGCGCGGAGAGGTAGGACGACCAGTTGAGCAGCACCTGACCGGGCTCCAGGTGTTTCGCAGCCTCTCCTATGAACCTCTCAGCGCCATACGCCCTGATGGCGAGGAACACAGCGTCGGCCCCGTCCACCGCCTCGGCCATGTCCGTCGTGATCACATCAGGCTCGACGCGACCCTCAAGATTCCCTGTCGCCTCGATGTTCCCCCGCTCCTCTACCGCCCTCAGGTTCCGGTCGTACTCCGGGAAGTCGAACAGGTTCACCTTGAAGCCCTTGAGGCCGAGGTCCACAGCCATGGTCATGCCACCTGAACCGCAGCCTAGGATAGCAGCCCTACTCACGCTCACGTTACATTCCTCCTTAACATAGGGTATAAGGGCAGGATCGGTCTTAAGAGATCTATCATTTTGGAACTAGAAGAAAAGCATCGGAATACGATATGTTTTAATAAGGTTTTTATGCTCTACATTGACCTACAGAGTCGGGAGATTTCCGCGTGTCCAGGGAATTCAACTATATCGTAAGGCTCCACGGGTCAAACCTAGATGGAACCAAGCTCCTCCCCTACGCCCTATGCGACCTCAAAGGAGTAGGGATCAGGGTATCCAAGACCATGATCAAGAAGCTAGGCCTCGACCCCAGCATCAGACTCGGAACCCTACCCGAGGCCGACGTGAGGCGACTGGAGGAGATACTCGACAACCCAGCATCAGGGGGAATACCCAACTGGATGCTCAACAGGAGGAAGGACCTCGAGACAGGGAAGGACATCCACCTCCTGGGCTCGGACCTCACCCTCAGGGTCAGGGATGACATCGACCTCATGAAGGAGACGAGGAGCTGGAAGGGAAACCGCCACGCACGGGGGCTCAAGGTCAGGGGACAGAGGACCAAGACCGCGGCCCGCAAGGGGCGAAGCGTCGGCGTGAGCAGGAGCAGAGTGCAGCAGGAGCAGCGGCAGCAGTAGGTGATATGAGATGGGAGACCCGAAGAAGAAGCACAAGCTCTACAACACCCCCAAGCGCCCCTACGACATAGACAGGCTCGAGGAGGAGCTCAAAATAATTGGCGCCTACGGGCTCCGCAACAAGCGGGAGCTGTGGCGCATCCGCACCAGGCTCAGCACCCTGAGACGCAGGGCGAGGGAGATGCTCTCCATGGACCCCGTTGAGAGGGCCGACGCGGAGAGCGCGATGATAAGCAAACTCCATAGCCAAGGCCTTGTACCCGAGAGAGGTACCCTGGAAGACATCTTGGAGCTTGCAATCCAGGACCTCATGGAGAGACGGCTCCAGACAGTCACCTTCCGCCGAGGATTGGCCAGTTCCCTCTTCCAGTCCAGGCAGCTCATCGTCCACGGCCACGTCGCCGTTGATGGCAGGAAGATGAAGGCCCCCGGACACACGTTAACTATCCACGAAGAGGAGAAGCTGGACTACGCCGAGTCCAGCCCATACCACGCGAAGGAGCACCCGCTGAGGCAGGAGCTGGCCATCGCTGGCGCAACAGGAGATGAGAAAATTGAGTGAAAATGAGCGTTGGGCGGTCATCCACATCCACAGCAGCTTCAACAACACGATCATCCACATGACCGACCTCACGGGAGCTGAGACCATCGCCCTCGCATCCGGAGGAAGATTCGTCAAGGCTGACAGGCTCAAGCCCTCCCCCTACGCAGCGATGAAGGCGGCGCAGCACGTCGCCGATGTGGCGAGGGACAGGGGCATCAACGCCATTCACATCAAGGTGCGAGCCCCGGGGGGCTCAGGCTCCAAGACCCCGGGACCAGGGGCACAGGCGGCCATCAGGGCCCTCGCAAGGAGCAACTTCAGGATCGGCAGGATCGAGGAGACCACACCGGTCCCCCACGACGGGACACGGAAGCCCGGCGGGAGAAGGGGCCGCAGGCCTTAGAACCTTGTAGGGATGACATTGAAGGTAGAGATTCTCAGCCTCACGGAGGACACAGTCAGATTCGTCCT
>JAUWDP010000091.1 GCA_030608725.1 Candidatus Bathyarchaeota archaeon | reverse complement strand
CCTCGCCAACTCGGTGGAGGTCATCGAGAAGTGGCATGGGGGAGCTGATGGACGTATCAGGATCGCCCTCGCCCCGCCCTACATATTCGGGAGGCTCACCCAGAGGGGACGCCACGGGACCCTGTACAAGCCCGAGGACATTCCGGTGATGGTGGAGAAGGCCGAGGAGATGAGGGGTCTCGCGGACAGCCACGGGGTCCAGATCCACACCCATATCTTCGGGGGCTCCGTGGACTTCGCCCTTGAGCACTTTGGAAGGGAGGCCGTGGAGCGTATCCTGGGTCCCGATGTGGTCATCGCCCACGGGAACGGGCTGAGGCCCACCGAGGTGGAAGTCATAGGAAAGACCCGCTCCAACGTCGCGACGGCTCCCTCCACAGCCGAGAACATGTGGTACGGCTACCCACCCATCCCCGAGCTGCTGGAGGCCGGGGCCAACGTCTCCATCTCCACCGACGGCTCGGCCCCCCGGTTCTCATTCGACCTCTTTAAGGACATCAGCCGGGCCATGTGGCACCAGTGGATGAGGTTCAGCACCCAGGACGTACTGCCTGGAGGAAAAGCCCTGAGGATGGTCACCATCGACGCCGCGAAGGCCCTGGGGATGGACGGAGATGTGGGATCCCTGGAGCCGGGGAAGAAGGCGGATGTGATCCTCGTCGACCTGGACCGCCCACACCTGACGCCCACCACCTACGTCCCCCACCTGCTGACGTTCTACGTCAACGGGAACGACGTGGAGACGGTCATCGTCGGCGGCGAGGTCCTGATGGAGGAGGGGAAGATCTGGAGCGTGGACGAGCAGGAGGTCATGGAGCTGGCGAGGACGGAGGCGGAGAAGGCCTTCGACCTTGTGGAGCTCGACGACTTCAGGCCCTCAGACAGGACCTTCTGGCACGGCACACGCTATGAACGGGAGTAGTCACGTGTACTTCCAGGGCGCTGGGTCCAGGTAGTCGGGCTCCCCGTCGAGCCTGCCGCTGAGATCCATCATCCTCCACGCCGCCTCCTCGCCCCTCAAATAGGCCTCAGCCTCGTCGAAGGCGGTGATCACCTCGTCCTCCATTACCGTCTCCCCGTCGATGATCACCGTCTCCACGGACCTCCCGGATGCCGCTGAGTAGACCAGGTTCTTCACGGGGAGGAGTCCTGGAGTGAGGCCAGGCGTCTTCATGTCGAGGATGATGATGTCAGCCTTCTTTCCGGGCTCCAGGGAGCCCACCTCGTGGTCCATCTGGAGCGCCCTGGCGGAGTGGATTGTTGACATCTCTATGACTTTCTCGGCGGTCATAGCGGCTGAGGAGCCCATGTTAACCTTGTGGATGAGGGCGCAGAACTTCATGGCCTGGAACAGGTCGAGGCTGTTGTTGGTGAGTGCCCCGTCGGTGCCAAGACCCACGGTGACGCCCCGCTCAAGCATCTCCGGGACCGCCGTCACCCTCGCCCTCCCAGCCCATGCGTTCGCGTTGGGGCAGTGGGCGACCGGGGTCCCGGTTTTAGCCATGATGGATATGTCCCTGTTGTCGGCGAAGGTGCAGTGGATTAGCAGGGAGTCCGGGCCCAGCACCCTCAGGGAGGTGAGGTACTCTATCGCCCTGCCTCCGTACCTCCTCATCTCTGGGTCCTTGGTCCTGGGGTCACGAGGGTTGACGGCGAGCCTCTCCTGGATGTGGAGAGCCCAGCCCACCCCCTGCTCGGTTGCGAGCCTCTTGGTCGCCCGGATCATCTCATCCGTGCACTGGGAGAGCAAAGAAGCCTCGACCCGCATCTTTATCCGTCCGTCCCCTCCCCCGTGTAGGCGCCTGATGGCTGCCTCGCTCTCCCTGACGGCGGTCTCCACGTCCTCCGTGAGCTCCTCCGGCGCTAGGCCTGGGAGGTCCCAGCAGCCCCTGCCGAGGACCACCCTCATACCGGAGTCCTCCATGGACTGGGCCACGCCGTCTATGGAGTCGAGGTGGAAGTTGATGTAGTGGCTGTCCTGGGTCGTCGTGACCCCGCTTCTTATCATCTCGGCTGCGGCCAGCATCCCGGCGTCGTAGCTGAGGCCTCGGTCGAGGTGCTCTAGGGCGTCGATGTTCCACGAGTACTTCCTGGGTCGAGGGCTCCTCCTCCTGTCGTCGCTCGTCCCCCTCAGGAGGGTCTGGTAGATGTGGTTATGGGCGTTCACGAGGCCGGGCATCACGATCTTGCCCATCGCGTCTATGATCGTATCAGAGCCGTACTCCCTCTCCAGGGCGCTCGTCTTGCCGACTGCTACTATTCGGTCGTTCTCATAGGCGATGGCGCCGTCTCTGTACACTCTCCTCTCCGGGTCCAGCGTGATCAGGAAGCCGTTCTTGATGAGCATCTCAACCATTGGAACCACTCCCCACGCCCTTAATTCATTTCTCAGGGGGACCTGAACCGTTAAATCCAATCAGGGTCACCTCAAAACCAGAGGTGTGTTGATGGTTCACAGCGACAAGCCCGAGAGCACACGCTCATCGGGGAAGCAGATAGAGATACAGATAGGCGACGAGGTCTTCGTGGCGGATCTCCTGGATAAGAAGGCCCCAAAGACATGCAAGGCCTTCCTGAGCATCCTCCCCCACGAGGGGATCACGTACCACCAGTTCTGGTCGGGGAGCGGCCTCCAGGTCCACGACCCGACGCTGAAGAAGATGGCGGAAGAGCACGGGCTCTGGCCTACGGCGAACTTCCCGGACTACTCCGAGAACCCCAGTATCTACGGTTGCCCGGGGGACGTCGGTTTCTATCCCATCGGCCATGGCCTGTTCATCACCTATGGGAAGTCAAGGTTCTACGGGCCCCCTGAGGGGGTGGAGCCGACCTACATCTTCGCGGAGATCAAGGAGGGCCTCCAGAGGTTGAACGACCTGGGGAGGCGGATAGGCAGGCACGGGCAGCAGAAGATCATGCTCCGGGAGAAGTAGGCCCCCTTGAAGATCTACATAAGCTCGGATCAGGAGGGGGTGAGCGGCATCGCCACCCGCTCCCGGGACGGGGTGGACCAGGCGGAGAACAAGAGACTGCAGACAGAGGAGATCGTAGCCTGCTGCGAGGCGATCCTGGAGTTCGACAAGGACGCCGAGATAGTGGTCAACGACAGCCACGGGAAGGGGCTGAACCTGGACTTCGAGTCCCTCCCAGAGAGGGTGGAGCTCATCAGGCAGAGCCCCGAGATACTGGACCAGATGTACGGCATCGACGACAGCTACGACGGCTTCATGTTCTTCGCCCACGCCATGAGGGGCACCCTGGGGGCCCTCCTGAGCCATGTCTGGGAGGTCCAGGACCTCATGGTCAACGAGAAGAGGTTGGGGGAAGCCGGAATCGCCTCCTATTACGAGGTCCCATTCATCTTCGCCTCCGGGGACGACCACTACATGGAGGAGGTGAGGGAGCTCTCGCCGACGACGGAGACCGCTGTCGTTAAGTACGGGATGGGGAGGTACGTGGCCCGGAACCTCCACCCAAAGAGGGCGAGGAGGATCATCGCCGAGGGGACTAAGAGGGCCCTGAAGCGGCTGAAGGCGGGAGAGATCGTACCCGTGGTGCTCCCGGAGCCCCCCGTGAGGCTTGAGATGCGCTTCGGGGACACCGGGGCGGCGGACGCGGCGTGCATAATGCCCGGGGTGGACCGCCTCGACGGCAGGACCACTCTCTACGTCTCCGACAGCATCAGGGACATCTACAAGGCCTTCTACGCCCAGACCCGGCTCCAGAGGACGAGGCTCCTCTAACCCCCTTTTTCGTTAACGTTATCTCTTCCCAGTCTCTACGTGAGTCCATGGTCCTTCTCATCGAGGAGTCCGACATCGCCCAGATTGAGCTGACTCCGGCTGAGGTGATAGCCGCCGTCGAGTCCGCCTATCGTCAGGATGGTCTGGGGCAAGCCGAGGAGACGCCCAGGCTGGAGATCAAGATCAAGGGGAAGCACCTCCCCCACATCGCCCCGGGGACCACCAGCGTTGGCCAGGGGATGGCGTACCTGGAGAGGTCGGGGGTCTTCGTGGTCTCCCACGCCTACCACTTCGACTTCCATAAGTACATCAGCCAGATCCTGGACCCGGAGACGGGGGAGACCCTGGCGGTGATCAAGAGGAGCCGGGGAGCCCTGGGCTCGAGGTCGGGGAAGATCGACTCGGGGGGTTTAAGGACGGGTGCGGCGGCCGCCATCGGTGTGAAGTACATGGGTCGGGTGTCCGTCGAGGCGGTAGGGATCATCGGCACCGGCAGGATCGGGAGGGCCTCCTTGGCCTGCATCGCGGAGGTCCGTGACTTCGACGTCGTCTATTCCCACTCTGGGAGGAGGAGGGACGACGAGTTCGCCCGCGTGATGTCTGAGGTCATCGGCGTCGACGTGGTAGCCTGCGACGGCCCTGAGGAGGTGGTGAGGGGCTCCGACGTCCTCGTCACTGCGACCTACGCGCAGGAGCCAGTGGTGAGGGGGGAGTGGCTTAGGGAGGGGGCTCACATCAGCGGGATGGGGGCCGACGGGCCGATGAAGGCCGAGATGGACGTGGAGGTCTTCAGGAGGGCGGCGAGGGTGGCGGTGGACAGCGAGAAGTGCCTCTCTATCGGCGAGGTCGCCCGCTCGCTTGAGGACGGCGCATTGGACATGGGGGACATCTGGCGGATCGGGGAGGTCGTGGCAGGAGTGAGGACGGGGAGGGAGGACGACTCCGAGATAACGGTCTTCGAGAGCGACGGCACCCACATCCAGTCGGCCGCTGTGGTCCACCTCATATACGAGAAGGCTGTGGAGCTGGGCCTCGGGGTTGAGACATCGGAGATTTCCTCGTTCTTCGTGAACCCCTAGCCCGGAGCCTGCGTGTCGCTGGCCTCGATCGGTGGCCGTTAATACTCGGCGGAGAGGTGGGTTGATCTCAAAAACCTTAACCTCGACTCCGACAGAGGTAGATCCATGTCAAAGGAGATCACCATTGTCGCCTCGGGGGACTCGCTCATCACCATGAGGCAGTCTGTCCACTCGGAGCCCGACTTCATGGCGCTCGTGGAGAAGATACGCTCCGCGGACGTCGCGTTCACCAACCACGAGATGCTCCTCCACGACTACGAGGAGGACTGCTACCCGGCAGCCCAGTCCGGTGGCACATACACGCGGGCCGACCCCTCCATCATCAATGAGCTCCGGTGGATGGGGTACAACCTCTTCTCAACCGCCAACAACCACAGCCTCGACTACAGCTACGGGGGCCTCTTCGCGACGAAGGCCTACCTGGAGGCCGCGGGGGTCACCTACGCCGGCACGGGCAGGGACCTCGCCGAGGCAAGGGCTCCGGCCTACCTGGACACTGCGAAGGGGAGGGTGGCACTCATCGCTGCCTGCTCGACGTTCGCCCCCTTCGGGAGGGCCGGGGACTCGAGGAGGGACATGAGGGGCAGGCCTGGGCTCAACCCCCTGAGGTACGATACGTGGTACGAGGTGAGGCCGGAGACGCTGAAGAGGATCAGGAAGGCATCGGAGGAGATGGGGATCGAAGGCGTCGTCCAGTCCGAGGACCCCGACGAGTTCCACTTCCTGAGAACCAAGTACGTTGCTGGACCGAACGTCGGCTCCCAC
>JAUWDP010000111.1 GCA_030608725.1 Candidatus Bathyarchaeota archaeon | reverse complement strand
GGCCACATCTCGGGATCCACCGATCTAGTGAAGTTCGCGTGGAACAAGAGCCGGACATGGCTACTGAGCTCCTCCCATCCACCTCCGGTCGTGGCCGCGACGATCGCAGCGATAGACGTCCTCGAGACGGAGCCCCAGCATGTGACCAACCTGTGGGAGAACACCGACTACTTCAAGAAGGCAGCGGAGGACCTCGGGTTCAACACGGGCAGCTCTCAGACGCCCATCATACCCATCATAGTGGGGGAGAGCAGTATTGCGAAGAGACTGAGCGATGAACTCTACGAGAGAGCTATCTTCGTCGTACCGATAGTCTTCCCGATGGTGGCCAAGGACTTGGCGCGTATCAGGGTCCAGATGAACGCTAAACTATCGATTGAGGAGTTAGATACGGTCATCGAGGCCCTAGAGGAGATAGGAAAGCAACTGGCAATAATTCAATGATCAGTGCGGACCAGTTTCCCTCAACCCATTTTATCTAAGAGCTAAGGATCCCCGTCGTAGAATGTAGCAAATACTATGTTTTTGTCCCAAATCTTCGAGACAAAAAGGGTGTTTTTCCCCTAGGAACTGTCGCTTACCAGTTAACGGGTATAGGGGTTAGTGGTCTCTACTTGAAAAAGTCGGTCAACGACTTCTCTCGTTTCCTCTTTAGCACCTCTGAGCATCTCTGAGGGGACAGGGGCTTGAACTCCAATCCCAGCGATGCCAGCATCTTCTGAGCTCCGCGCGCCAGCTCTGGAGCCACGAGAATCCCCCGCACCTTCCTGCTCGAGTCGGAGGCGTAGACGTCCATGTACTTCTGAAGCTGAAGCACGGCTTCCTTCGTGGCCGACTTCCTCTTTATCTCCACAATCGTTAGCACTTTGTCCCTATCCACGCCTATTATGTCGATAAACCCGGGCTCCACGGGCCTCTCCGAGGAAATGGGCTTGAACCCCTCCTCCAGCAGGGAAGGCTCGACGAGTATGGCCTCCTGCATGTCCTTCTCGCTTGCATAGAGGTAGAACTCACCCGCATCCTTGAGGGCGAGGACGGCCAACAGGGATATCTCGTTGAAGGTAACGTCCAGGACCTCTCTCTCCTTCTTCCTGAAGGCCCTGATGTGGAGCCCATCCTTACGGAGGCTGGTCTTGAAAAGAGAGCCCGGGGGCTGCCAGTTCACAGGGGGATAGTCTCTGGGCCTATGGATCAGGACGGAACCATCAGGCTTAATGATGGCGATCCTCTCACCAGGATCCAACTTGGAGCTCGCCCTACCTTCGTAGTCCACCCAGCAGTTCCCTGCGAGTATAACGGTCTTGTGTCGAGATATACCGTTCTTGACAGCCTTGAATGCCTCCTCCAGACTCGGTTGTTCCATAATTATCTGACCGATGCCGGGTCTCAACTCCAAAGCCCTCAATACCCCGTACAGTATGGATCACGCATCGAATAAAAGAGATACATCGGACAGGCGTGCATGACCTGAAGATGGACGTAAGATACATAACCACTATAAATATCAAGGCTCCACTCCCGGACACGGCTGAAACAGACAAGGGATGCCCATGGACCCATTTGTTCGCGGTGTGATAGAGCAGTACATAGACAGGATGCTCCTTGAAGACGAGATGCAGAAGGTCAGGGACCTGGTGGCGATCATGGACCTCCCCGAGACCTCACAGGAGGAGATGGCCCTCGGGGTGTTCCTGGGCACTGTGTACTCCTACGCAAACGAGCACTTCCTTAAGATGTACAACCGGCATCCGGACGACAGTGAGCTGGAGGAGTACCGCCTCATCATGCAGAACAGGGCACAGGAGTTCAAGTCCAAGTTCCAACTTGAACCGCAGATCCAAGAACCTATAGAGCCCGAGGAGACACCCGAGGACGAACCTGAAGAGACCACCGAGAAGCCTCAGGAAGAGGACAAGTTCAGCTTCGACTTAAAAACTGACAAGGAACCAGTCACGACAATCCTCGGCATACCCATCAGGGAATAGGATATCTTACATCAGCGTATGATTACTTCTACAGGAAGAGTATAAAAAATAGGGAGTGTTTCATCCCCTCGCAGTCACATTCCAGGGTACGTTCCAGCTCAGATCGAGGTTCTGGAGGGCCGTGACCCCGCCTGCTAACCGGAATGTACCGTGGCCTGGGAACAGCCGGTCAGGTTCAAGGGATATGAGTTTCTTTAGGGATCTCTTCCAGGCATCGTGATCGTATCCCGGACCGTTTATGAAGCCTAACCTACCGTCTGCGGAGGCTGTGTCCCCCGTGAAGAGGTTAACCTTCCCATCCTCAACCATGGTGTAACAGAGCCCTCCTGGGGTGTGACCCGGTGTGTGGACGACGTTGAACTCGACGTCCCCGATCTCGATTCTTTCGTCCCCTTGAAGGCTTAGATCTACCTTCTCGGCCGAGAATTCGCGTCCCTCGTTGAGGGACATCTTCATCAGCGTCATCTCTCCCAGGTTCTCTATGTCGTCAACCTCCGATTCATGAGCCGCTATTCTGCATCCCGTTGCCTCTTTGAGGGCCTTGTTTCCCCCGATATGGTCATAGTGGCAGTGGGTTATCAGCGCATACTCCAAGGTCTTAGGATCGAACCCAACTCCTGTGATGTTATCAAGAACATCGGACACTCCCGCCCCTCCACCTGTATCAATCAACGCGAGTTTTCCCCCGCAGTCGATGAGGTACAGGTTACAGTCTCCCATGGCTGATACTCCGTATGCTGAACCGCCTACCAGGTAGACCTTGTCGGTTAATTTTACGCCAGTCATTGATCATACCATGTGTTCTTGTGTTTTAAATTTTAACTTGACAACGTCAGGGTGTCTCCTATATGGATAGATAATGTAGCCTGTGGCGATGATCGATGTTTCGAATCATTGCCTTACATGGAGCTTGGATTGCTCCAAACATGCAAATCGAATAATTGTCCCGGCGAAGTTCGATGGAAGTTCGTCGTTTTTCAGGTAGGCTTTATAAAACATATACCTTCAAAATTATGGTCGCGAATCCTGTTTTTTAAATACAAAAAAAGGGTTGAGCGTAGGCTCTATTCGGTATCCGTTGCCTTTTTGAATTTCTCGGCCATCTCCGGATAGTATCTCTCGTTGAACTCGTCTAGTTTGTCAGGGTGCTCCAACCTGATGTGGAATCTGACTCCACCGGGGCTGGCCGATTGCCGGTCGCAATAAGGACAAAGATACCTCTCCATTTGCACAGACAAGGGAGGCTACCGGACGATATATAGGATATATACCATTTAACTTTTTTTGCTCAGATGAATCTTACAAATGTAGAAAGAAAAGACGAGCCATTTGGTTTTTCTCACAGAAATATTGATTTCTAGATGTGGAAAGGGCTATTTCGTCTCACCAATTTGTGACAAAGATCGTATCGATATGCGTTTTAACGGTGCGAATGCACCCGCACATGTTTAATAATCCCGTATCCACTCTAAAGAACTGAACTGGATTGTCCGATAGAGACGATTCTAAAATCAACTGGATAACATGCCCCGACTGCGGCGCCAAGATAGGCGTCGTCCTCTCAGTGGGCAAAGGAGATCAACCATCTCATCCACCCCAAGCCGAGCCCTCGACGTCCTGGCCACCAACGGGAGTGAACGAGAAGCTGTCAGCAGCGGGAATCGACCTCACCCTCGTGGACGTCGAGGAGGGGGAGGAGATCGTCACTGTGAGCCCCAAAAAGTTCCTCGGCGACCTGTGGGGGCCCATAAACGAGGCCATAAGGACCATCGGAGGGGGATGGATCAGAGATGGCCGACAGAGCAGATGGGAGATAAGAAAAGAAGACCTGGTCTAGGCGCCGTTAACCCCCTATTGGAGGGGGGAAGACGTCGACCACGTCTCCATCTTTGAGAGAGTAGCTTTTCCCTTCGGCGCTGCCATTTACGAGGGTCACAACCTCCTCTTCGACAGGTATCGCTAAAATGTTAAGGAGCTGCTCGAGGGTCGTCTCATTTCTTAGTTCAATGAACAAGGGTCTGTCAGCCTCGTCTCCCTGAAGGCGTTCCTTGAGTGTGCCGTAAAGCCGAACTTCAACCTTGATCATGGGTCTATCCCCTTCATACATCCCTTTAAAAATGTAAGTCATTTTCGCTCAATCGCGGAGTTTTTCTCTCCGGTAGCTGCCTCATCGAAAATGATTTATTCCCACAGATATGTCCACGATAGGAGGTTTTATTGTTATGAGCAGACGGAGGCCCGTCACTAAGCCCTGGGTCGTCAGGGACTACATCAAATGCAGTGGCTGCAGGCTCTGCGAGATCGCATGCAGCATGAAGCATGAGGGCCGGATCTGGCCCGAGGCTTCCAGGGTGCGGGTCTTCATGCTCGTACCGGGTGTCGAGGTCCCTCACCTCTGCGCTCAGTGCAGCGACTACCCGTGTATATCGAGCTGCCCCTCTGATGCGCTATCTAGAAATGAGGACACGGGGGCAGTCATCGTCGACGACGAGAAATGCACTGCATGCGGAGCGTGCATCAACGCCTGTCCGGGTCAGATACCCCATATGCACCCCGAGGGGGGGCGTGTCGTAATCTGCGATCTCTGTGGGGGAGACCCAGAGTGCGCCAAGATCTGCGAGAGGGCCGGATATGGAGCCCTCTTCAAGGGGACGAGGTCCTCATCTGTGAACTTCGACCTGTACGCCAAGGACCCCGAGGAGATCACCAAGAACTTGGCGATCAACCTATACGGCGAGAAAGGGGAGGATACCTCCGACATTCAAAAGGCCTATGATGTGCTGATGAATCTTATAAAAGAAGATACTCGAATACTCTCCGACCCACCTACCAATATCGCTGTTTCAGAGTTGGCTGATTCAAGTGTCAATTTTGTAGTACGTCCC
>JAUWDP010000049.1 GCA_030608725.1 Candidatus Bathyarchaeota archaeon | reverse complement strand
GAAATGGACAAAAAATACCCAAGAAAAGGGTCATGTAAAAACCTGTTATCATGTGGATGGCTGTTACCCACAGAGATATTCAACGGCCTTCGTGACTTCACCCGTGATGACGATCTGGATGGGTCCCAGGGGCGACTCCCCTGCGCCGTAGAACGAGGCGCGTCCCATGTATGCCGCCTGCTTGTTGAGGCCGAAGGACATCACCCCCTCCCCACATGTCCTCGTGAGAATCCCCCTCGCCGCGTCCCTTATCCTCGTCCTCCTTAGAATGCCCCTGAGGTAGCTGAGCGACTCAACACCCTGAAGACTGCTCTCCAGGACAGTCGTGTCACCCCTATTAACAGTGGTGAGGGGGACCTCACCAAGGACGTTCCTGACGGCGTTCTCCACCTTCTCACGGCTCTCCGTGGGGTGGACCTCAACCCGGATGCTGACCTCCAGCTGTGTCACCCCACTTTCAAACGTCCTAGAAGCCCCTTGTATGATTCATCGAAGTTCTTCAGAGTGCCCTCGTTGACTATCATGTGATCCGCCAGGGATATGGCCCAGCCCAGGCTGAAGCCCAGCTCCCGTAGGTCACGCTCCCTGAAGGTGCTGAAGTTCTGGGGGTCGTCGCTCCTTCCCCTTCCTCTGAGTCTCTCGTACCTTATCCCGGGGGAGGCGTGGACAGCCACGAGGAGTCCCTCGAAGGACTCCCTGAATACGTTGACCTCTTCGAGGCTCCTTATGCCGTCTATCACCACCACGGGCTCCTTCACATCCTTCAGCCTCTCGACGCACTTCACCGCTACGGCGGTGTCCCCATGCTCCTCCCTGATGCCCCTCGCTATGGAGCCGAGGACCTCGGGGGTGGGCTCGAGACCCCTCTCAGCCGCCAGCCCCCGTATCACATCTCCCATCGTCAGAACCGAGAACCCGTCCTCCCTGAACATGTCAGCCAGGGTGGTCTTCCCGGAGCCGGACATACCGGTGATAAGAATCAGCTTCTCCACAGACGCACTCATCCAATCCTCTCCAGACCATCCTCCCTGGTCTTGACGTAGACGTTCCCCAATCCCTCTCCCAGAGCAACCTCGGCCAGCTCCAACAGCCTCTCCTTCGAAGGTGGGGCAAGCTCCTTCAGCCTCGGGCTCAGGACCTCCCCGGTATTATCGTATTGCTGCAGGTAATAGACCGCACAGCGGTCCCTGATGTCCCTCGCGATCTCTCTTATGAATCTCTCAGAGTCGGTGACCGTTGGGGCGACAGTGGTCCTGGCCTCCACGTCGACGCCATACTCCTTGCAGATGTCGAGAGTGCGCTCAACATTCGCCACGATCCCCCCTGCATTGGAGACCCCAGCTCCTCTTGCGTAGTCCGTGGGATTCAGGGGCGCCTTGATGTCCAGGGCGACTCTGTCGACGAGTCCGGCCTCTAGGAGGCTTTCTAAGGCCTTGGCGTCGCTGCCGTTAGTGTCGAGCATCACCTTGAGGCCCAGCTCCCTCACGAGCCCCGCCACCTCCCGGACGGCTTTGGCCTGGAGGGTCGGCTCCCCTCCAGTGAGGACAACCGAGTCGAGCACAGGGACCGGGGTCATGTTGATCAGGATTCGCTGCCGGAGATACTCTAGGTCGACCTCCTCCCCGGAGTCCATGGGGATCAGCCCAGAGTTATGGCAGTAGGGACACCGGAAGTTGCATCCAGCGAAGAAGACGATGAGGGAGACGTTCCCGTACCAGTCGACCGTCGATTTGTCGACGACGCCTCCTATCCGCAAACCTGGGCCTCCGAGCTCATGTAATCCTTTCATTGTTATGGGGCTTCAATTTAAATCGCTTGATTCTGACCTCGGGGGTTCAGGTACTGAAGCGCCCTGCCCCTCCTCCCGGCTTCACGGAGGACCCCCATCTTTCGCAAGCAGTATGTCATCTTCTGGGCGGCTGCGGGGCGCAGGCTCAGTGCCTCCGCCACCTCCCTGGACGTAAACTTCTCGGGGAGGTCCACTGGTAGTAGGTCGAGTAGATCCTCAGGTCCGTTGAATCTGACCTGATCCACGACGTCCAGCAGCCGTCTGTCGTGGATGCTCCACCGCCTCCGCCTCCAGCTCCCCCGGCCGTCGTCTATGAGCACGTCCTCGGAGTGGACGAGGAGCACCTCCAGGGACATGTTCTCCTCGGCGAGTAGGTCCGGCATGTAGACAAGCTCGTAGAATACGTCCTCGACCCTACCCCTCTTGGGCGACCTCCGCCGGGAGAGGACCGTCTCCCCGTCCTCGTCGACACGTACGATCCACTTTCTCTCCGAGATGGGGTGCACCAGCCTGACGGGATGGTTCCTCACGAGCCTCCTCAGCTTGTCCCTGATGGCCGAGAAGTTGGCGGTCTGGACCTCGATGAGGAGGTCACCCCTGACCACGTCCACCACGTAGCCGTCGACCTCCTTCTCGATCTCGTCGCCTTCCTGGGAGTACCAGAGCTTCACCGAGTCGTGGAGAGACTTCTCACCCATCGTCATTATAATGCGTCAGGAAGCTTATCATGATTTCCGGTTCGCCTCCGTCTCCCCTGTCATGCGCCGCCGTCAAGGCAAGTTTAATCTGGGTGGCGCACCTCTTGACCACGCGGTGTTCCCTCCTTGAGCGTCCGGTGCTTCATCGCAGTGGAAGTCGACGATCTATCCACCCTCGACGGGATTGCGAGGGCGCAGTCGAGCCTCAATGCCACGGGGGCGAACCTGAAACTGGTGGAGAGGGAGAACCTCCACCTGACCCTGAAGTTCCTCGGGGACGTGAGGGAGGGGCTCCTCCCGGAGGTCGCTAAAGTCGTCTCCGGGACGAGCTTCGAACCCTTCAGGATGGCCCTCAAGGGAGTGGGCGTCTTCCCCAGCCTCCGGAGACCCAGGGTCGTCTGGGCGGGCATCACCGAGGGCGTGGAGGCGCTTACAGCGATCTTCAGGGACATAGAGCCGAGGCTCGTGGAGATGGACTTCAAACCTGAGAGCAGGCCCTTCAGCCCCCACATCACCATCGCCAGGGTCAGCTCCGGGAGGAACCGGGACAGGCTCATCGAGGAGGTGATGGCGCTGGAGGACACGGACTTCGGCGGCTTCGAGGCGAGGCACGTGAAGCTGAAGAAGAGCGTCCTGACCCCGAGGGGACCCATCTACACGGATCTGGCCCTTTCCCGGGACGCAGGGGAGGCCTAGGATCCCTCGGATAGATTTCGAGGCTCTGTTTCACAGGTCTGGATCTCTCATCCTTATCGTTTCTCTTGCCCTCAGAGCGGTTATAGCCTTCAATAATCCCTTTATTAAAGCTCCATTAGATTCAGGTGCAATCTGAAAGGATGTGCAATACCGTGAAGGGAGTATACGAGACCACGTCGCTCTGTCCCTACACGGGCAACTGCGAGAGCTACAGGGCCATCGTGAACAGTGAGCGCTGGATGGAGAAGGCTCTCTCAGACCTCAGGAGATCCGGGAAGGACAGGCTCCCCAGATCCGAGGGCGGCTACACCGACCACATCCTGATGAACAAGCTGAGTCAGCTGCGGCGAGTGAAGGACCGCTGCTACAACCACAACAGGCGCTGCCTCCGATTCTGGCAGTTCGACAAGAAGAACAAGGAGGAGCAGTCCATGAAGGTCATGAGGGAACGCCTGCGACCCACATACGTGGAACCCCCCCAGGAGCCCATCCTGGCGGAAGACGTATAGTAGCCTCTTTTACAGGGCTTAAATTCACCAAAAAAGACGATTTTCCCCATTTTAAGCGCGCGCGCAGCAGTTCTATGTCGGTCAGATCCAGATGTTCGAGTACCTAGATTATCATGCCTCAGTCCAGCACTCCAGGAGGGTCTTGGAGCTATGTGAAGAGGCTGTTGAGCTAGCATCGAGAATCGGTGTGGACGGTGGTGGCGTTTTGGGGGGTGGGGTTTCGGACTACGATTTGGCCTGGGGGGCAATCGAGAGAGCCTACACCCTCCTCAACAACCTAGAGGATGCCCTGTCCAAACTGAACGATCTTAATGTCTCCGTCGTAAAGTCCGTTCTCGACGACGCCCGAGGCTACATCGAGCTAGCGGAGACGCAGCTGAACGATGGGGAACTGGACGCGGCTGAGGGCTCCGTCAACGAAGCGATGAGTCTTCTCGGGCAGGCCATGGACCTTCTCAAATATGTGAGCCGGGTTAAGAAAATCGATAAAGTCCTCACGCGCGCGAGCGAGTTTAACCCGATCTTTTACGACATCTTAGACTCTTGGAGCTCACTTGGTTGGCTCAACGAATCAGCCACGCAGCTTCTGCAAGAGGAGACAGACACCCTCCTGGAGGATGATACTGAGCCTCTTAACGACGAGGGTTTGGGTATTTCTGAGCTGGAGGACGAGCCTGTTCCTGAGGAGAAGTCTAACAACGGGAATCCCCAGAATGAAAAGGAGCCCGTGGTTGAGGATGAGCCTCAGGAAGAAGATCCCGAGGACAACAGCGTGATAGACGAGCTCGTCGAAAAGATAAAGAAATGGTACGACAGGAAGAAGGACAAGAAGGATAAGGACGACTAGAGTGAATCGCCCCTAATCAAGCTTCTTTTAATATAAAAAACCCGGTTCAAAGAAATATCGGAAATAATTTTCTTCGAAAGCTTTCTACGTGTAGCATATTAACCGGATCGACGGGTCTTAGTATGGTGTAGAATTGTCCATCGACGCTTCCTGGGCCAGTCTCCGAGGCGAGGTGCTTCAGGTTCTCGTGCCCGGCGAGGCTGAGAAGGGGGCTCTCGGGGAGCTACGTGGAAGGCTGGAAAGGGAGCTCACCCGGCGCCTCGAGGAGGCGGGCCTGAGGGCGGTGGCCGAGGTCCACGGATCAGCCGCCCGGGGAACCTGGATAGCCGGGGATAGGGATATCGACGCCTTCATCGTCCTCGACGGGGGCTACGGCAGGGACATCCTCCCGGGAGTCCTAGACGTGGTCAAGGGGTACGTGGGGGAGGGCTGGGTGGAGGCCTACGCCGAGCATCCCTACATCAAGGCCGTGGTTGACGGCTACGACGTGGACTTCGTCCCCTGCTTCAGGGTGGACCCGGGGAGGGGGCTGACCTCGGCGACAGATCGGACCCCCCTGCACACAGCCTACGTCCTGGAGCATCTGGAGCAGGCAGCGCGCGACGAGGTCCGGCTGCTGAAGCGCTTCATGAAGGGCGTGGGGGTCTACGGGGCGGACCTCAAGGTCGGGGGCTTCTCAGGCTATCTCTGTGAGCTTCTGGTCATACGCTTCGGCTCCTTCGAGGGCGTGCTGGGGGGGTGCCTCCGACTGGGGGCATGGCGAGGTGTATAATCTTGAGGGTGCCCCGGATGTCGGTGCTCTGAGGAAGCGTTTCACGGAGCCCCTGGTGGTGGTGGACCCCGTCGACGCCAAGAGGAACGTGGCCTCTGCTGTCTCCGAGACCTCCTTCTGGACTTTCGTGGCTGCCTCAAGGGATTTCCTCAGGCAGCCCACTATGAGGTTCTTCTACCCTCCCGAGGTCTCCGTGGATGCGGGGGGGCTCCTTGAGGAGATCGGGGGACGGGGTTCTGATCTGCTCTTCGTTGTGGTGGAGGACGATGACGTGGAGGTCCCCGACGTTCTCTGGGGGCAGCTCAACCGGACGGAGAGGGCCGTCATCAGCTTCCTTGAGAAGGCGGGGTTCGATGTCTTCAGGTCGGCCTTCTGGAGCGACGAGTCCACGAGGCATGTCCTCGTCATCGAGCTGGCATCCACAATGATCCCAGGGGTCATGGGGAGGAGGGGGCCTCCTGTGGCTCTAGCTGAGGATGGTGAGCGGTTCGTCAATGCCCATCTGGGGGCGGAGGACACGGTCTCAGGTCCCTGGATCGCTGGGGACCACTGGTGGGTGGCGAAGCGCCGGCCCGAGCCGGATGCGAGGCGTCTCCTGATTGCGGTGTTGGGGGAGGGGGGGCCGGGCGTCGGGGTCTCCAAGGGGCTCAAGGAGAAGATGAGGCACGGCGGTAGGGTGCTGCTCAACGAGGAGGTCGGGGGCTTCCTTGAGAGGGGGTTCGAGGTGTTCCTGGCGTGGTTCCTGAGGGGTAGGCCTGTCTGGATTGAGTGAGATAACGACGCTGGACGACCTGCCGGGGAGCCCGGCGGGGCTGCTCTTCTCCTTCCCCAGGTACGATGAGGGGGTAGTGGAGAAGAGGCTCTCGGAGCTCCGGGAGCTCGGGGTGGAGGCGGTTGAGCTGGGTGGACGCCATCTGGTGAGTAAAGTTCTGGTACTGGGGAAGGGGCACGTGGGCATCGTGGTGGCAGCCCGCATGGGCGGAGAACGGGTGGCGCTCAAGATCCGGCGATTGGACGCGGACAGGCCGTCCCTGGAGGGGGAGGCGTCATACCTGGGGGTGGCGAACGATGCGGGTGTGGGGCCTAGGCTCTTGGCCTCGTCGGTGAACTTCCTGGTGATGGAGCTGGTGGAGGGGGATTATCTGGCGGACTGGGTGGCGGGGCTCGAGGCGTCCGACGCCCCCAGGCTGCGGGGTGTCCTGAGGAAGGCCTTGGAGGCTGCCCGGCGGCTTGACGTGGCGGGGCTCGACCACGGGGAGCTCTCTAGGGCGGATAGGCACCTCATCATGTCGGAGGGCGTCCCCCGGATACTTGACTTCGAGTCGTCGAGCGTCAGACGCCGATGCAGGAACGTGACCTCCCTGGCGCAGTTCTTCTTCTTCAACAGGGGGATGGCGGCGCGCATAGGGATGGTTATCCCGATGCTGGAGAGGGACGAGCTCTTGGAGGCGCTGAGGGGCTACAGGCAGGAGCCCGGTGATGGAAGCTTCCGCCATTTGCTCGTGGTCTGCGGGCTGGCGGAGGAAGATTTTTAGTGGGGAGAGTGGTTGTTGTTTAGGTACCGCGGGGTCGTGGTCCAGCTTGGTCAAGATTCGCGCTTGGGGTGTGCGAGATCGTGGGTTCAAATCCCACCGACCCCACCACTTGAACACCAATTCCCCCCATTGAGGAAAGACTGAGAGGGAGCAATTCAGAACCCTTTTCGCGCTTTGGTAATTTTACTATAGGGAGTCATGTGTTTCTGCTTCCATTTCTGGAACTACAGCACGAACAGTGAGATTTAAAAACATTAGAACGATTTGAGCCTTGATCCTTTGCTATGTAGGCATTTTCGAAAAGTATTGTAATTACTAAAATATGAATCCGAGGGTGCCTGTCTTAAATTGCTCGTGTGCGCAATTCTTTGATAGGTAACTTTAACATACTGAAAATGGCTCTAGCGACCACCCATGGGCCCCCTGCGACCACCCAGGAGCAGCATGCGACTACCAAAGGGGCATGTG
>JAUWDP010000241.1 GCA_030608725.1 Candidatus Bathyarchaeota archaeon | reverse complement strand
GTGCCTCGTCCTCTCCTTCGTCCCTGTCAGGTG
The DNA here is from genome assembly GCA_030608725.1 of Candidatus Bathyarchaeota archaeon. Next base: position 2,995 of record JAUWDP010000241.1, on the reverse strand, counting down.
TGTCCATGATCTCAGGTGGATCGTTCTCCTTCATCTCTTCCAAGGGCTCTTTGGGTTCAGCGCTCTCCTGGGTGTCCACGTTCATTGCTTCTCTCTCCTCTTCCGGCTTCGACTCGGGTTCATCTTCCTCGCTTTGGGGGACCTCCAGGTCCTCCGGTTCCAGACGGAACTCTTCGCCGTCGTCTCCGTCCGAGCCGTCCTCGCTCATGTGCTCCTTCATCAGCTCGAACATGGGGTAACCGCATTTTAGGCAGTAGATCGACAGGGGGACGGAGTCCTTACAGTGGGGGCAATCGACGATCCTGACGCCGGAGTCGCTCTTTGCGGCTTCATCCGTCGAGTAGTCGCCCTTTGGCCTATTCTGCATTCCAGAACCTCCCCTAGCGTTTCAAGGGTTATGGCGAATGTAGTATTTAATGAAAATTAATCGATGTAACAGTTCAGGCCTATTTCTTTCAAGACTAGGACATAAAACCATGCTCCGGGCACTTCATCGCGTACCTAGAACTTAGGCGGTCGTAAGGTCTAGAAACATGCACAAATAGATGACACGTGGTCTTATCTCCAAGGTGAATGAATGTATGGAGAACGACGAACTGACCAAGTTGAAGGTCGTATACGACGAGCTGTGGCGCGACGCCAGGACCATGGTGAGGGACATGAACAGGACTATAAGGTCGGTTTTCCTCGTCGGCTTCTTCATGCTGTGGGGGGCCGTCATGCAGTCCCTCTCGGCCCACCAGATCTACATGAAGATACTCGGGGGCTCCACGAGGTGGCTGAACCAATTCTACCTCTACACGATCTCCCTCGGCGTCGTTGTGATGATCGTGGGCGGGATCGTGACCCTGCGCTCGTACAGAGAGCTTAAGAAGAGATACGCGAGACTATCCGAACTGGAGAAGACCCTAGAGGACTAGCCCATGACTCCCCGAGTAGCCCCTCCGCCGTCCAGGGCAGCGGAGAGGCTGAAGGAGTACCTGGACATTTTTGACTCGGCCGACGCGAAGCGGGGGAGGACCCTGAGGTACGACATCTACAGGAGGGCGGGGAACCCGTGGCAGACAGTCCGGGTGATAGGCTACCTCGAGGAGAACGGGCTCATCGAGGGGAGCAAGGAGGAGGGCTACCGGAAGACGGAGAAGGGCGAGATGTGGCACGACATCCTGAAGAGGCACAGTGACCTCGTCGGCGTGCTGACCCGGGAGCTCAGTGGGGATAGACGAAAGAGCCTGTGACTATGCGCGCACGCGTAAATATGGTTTAATCCACATAGTGCTTGTAGGTGTGCTCCTCAAGCTTCTTGAAGACCACTTCCATGACCTCCTCTGAGGGAACCCTGAAAGTGGGTAGGTCGCTCTCACCCTGAGGTGTGCGAATCAACTCACCATTCTTCCACGCGGTCACCGCCTCAGTCATTAACTTACCTGCCTCCACGAGGGTAAGCCAGCAAAGCTTCTCGTATGTGTCTCCCCTGTGAATGGGTATCCCTCTTTTCCCGACAATGTCACCAGTGTCGATCCCCGGGTCGATGAAGTGGCACGTTGAGCCAATGGGTATGTCATAATAGACGGACCAAGCTGGGCTGGCAGAGCCTCTTACCTCAGGCAGTAGACCTGGATGAGCGTTGAGCATACCGTCAGGCGGGATGCTGAGAACACGATCCCTGATGATCCTAGTACCACCCAAGACTCCAAGGTCTGGTCTCAGCTCTTCCAGCTGGAGCCTGCATGTTTTCTTGTTGTGATGTGGAACCTTGTGACGCGGGATGTCCCTCCCCTCAAGAAGCTCAGTGAATGTCGGTGCGACCCTGTGGCCCTTTATTCGCTCAAGGAACTTCGCCTTCTCTTCCTTGGCAATGTCTGAGGCTTCCTCTATGATGGCCATGGGTACATGACCTGCGTTCAAAAGCTGCATGAGCATCTCCCTGCCGTACGGGTGCTCCTCCAGAACCATGAACACGAACGTCTTGCCTGACATGAGGAGGGTTGACACATAATAAGTTAAGAAAGTTTAGTAGAGGGCTCGCGCGCGAGTAAAAAGCCCGCCTTCTGTTTACATTCTATACGGGTTAATTTGTCAGTGTATACACGTGTCTTCATGTGGGTGGATCCACTGACTTACCCGGGTATGCGATGGCCAAGACTGTGTACTGCTTGCCTTACCACTACACGCAGATTTGCCCCGTCAGGGAATGGGTTGTGGTCTTTTTCAGCTTCTAGAGTATCTCCACTACGCCCGTATCCAAGTCGTAGTAAGCGGCCACGACCTTGAGCTTCCCCTCATCGACAAGCCCCTTCAGGATGGGCTAGGAGCCCCTCAGGTGCCCAGCCGTGATCCGTGCGTGGGCCCTGATGGTCATGTCCAGTGTGTTCCCCTCCTCATCCCGTGAGCTCTCCACCGCCTCCTCGATCGCCTGTGCGATGCTGGGGAGGTGCCCGTCGAGTTCGTCGTCCTGGAGGGCGGCCCCGACTGCCCCGCAGTTGGTGTGCCCTAGGACCATGAGCAGGGGTGTGTGGAGGTGCTCGGCGGTGTACTCGATGCTGGCGAGGACGATGTCGTCAACCACGTTCCCGGCGACCCTGATTACGAAGAGGTCTCCAAGCCCCTGGTCGAAGATGATCTCGGGTGGGACCCTGTAGTCCCAGCAGCCGAGGACGATGGTGTAGGGGCTCTGGCCTCCGATGAGGGAGTCCCTGCGCTAATCTGTCTGGTTGGGGTTGAGCCTCTGCTGCTCGACGTATCTGCCGTTGCCCTCGAGGAGCTTCGTGGCCCGTGAGTTCGATGCCTCCGTGTTTCATGGTTCAAAATCCCTTTTCTTCAGTTCGTTGTGTCGAAATATAAAATCTGATCACGGTTCCAGCAAGGTCTTCTCCAGCAGCTGCTCGGCACGGGTGGTGTTGAAGACCGCGCACTCGCAGCTCTTGCCCATGATCTTCGCCGCCTCGGCTGGGGTCAACCTGCGCATCTTCACGTGGTCGATCATCTTGTGGAT
>JAUWDP010000026.1 GCA_030608725.1 Candidatus Bathyarchaeota archaeon | reverse complement strand
GTCGGAGGCGTTGTATGCCTCTTTGAGCTTGACGAAGGCTTTCTTCTGGGTTTTGCGTGTGATGAGTGTGTTTATGCTCTCTACCTCGACTCCGTAGAGTGTCTCGATGGCCTTTGAGATGTCATGCTTGTTTGCCTTATGGTTGACGATGAATACGAGCTTGTTCTCGTTCTCTATCATGTAGACCGACCGCTCAGTCATCATGGGGAAGAGGACGACGTCGTGAGGGTTCATGCCCGGTTTCCTCCCCAGAACTTATCGATGGAGGTGAACGCGGTCTTTGACCAGACGACGAGCCTGCCAGGATGCGCCCCTGGCGCCAGGAGCTCTGCGTTCAGGTCCTCAACCTTGACGATGTCGACCCCGGGCAGGTTGCCGGCGGCCTTGACTAAGCCTAGGTCCTCGGAGATGACTAGCATGGGCCCTTTGCCCACCTTCCTCTTCCGCCCCCGGGTCTTACCCCTTCCGGCCCTGATCTTCTTCCTGTCGGCGCGCATGACGTCGGGCCATATCCCGAGCTTGATGAAGAGTTCCTTGACCTCCCTCGTCTTGGTGAGGCCCTGGACCTCGTCCTCCACTATCAGCGGTAGGGTGCCCACGGACTCTATCATGTGGCCTCGCCCTGCCACTACGTCCCTGTCCGCCGTGACGGCTATGCCCGACCTGATGGCTAGGCGTCTCTCCTTCTTGTTGATCCTCTTCTTGATTACTTTCTCCGAGCGCGGCGGGAAGGCCTGGTGGCCGCCGACGATGGAGACTCCGAAGGCCGCTCGGTTGCTCCCCTTGAGCCTAGGGACCCTCGCAATCCCCAAGCCGGTGCCCTTCGACTCCGCTGTGGTCCTCTTCCCGGCCATGGGGTCCCTGCCCTGGGGCTGGAAGCTGTTGGACTGCTGGAATATGACGGCTTTCTTGATTACGTCGGGCCTGTAGGGGGTGCTGAATACTCCCGGGAGCTCCACCTCGCCGGATTGCTCGCTCTCTAGGTTGTAGACGGGGACGCTCATCTCAGTGGGCCTCCATCTTGTTCAGGAACTCCGTGTTGATGTACGTCACCTGAGGTGGCTCAGAGGGGTACCTAGACTTTCTCGCCGCCTTCCTGAGCTTGATGAGCCTCTTCTGGGGGCCCATCACGCTTCCCTTTAGCAGGATGTAGTCGCCCTTCACGAGGCCGTACTTGTGGATGCCTCCCTTGGGGTTGACCTTGTCGCCGTCGGAGTCCATGATGACTATGCGCTTGTTGAGCTCAGTCCTGTTGTGGAATCCCATCTGGCCGGCCCTGGGAACCCCGGGCATGACCCTTCTCGGCTTCCACGGGCCGATGGAGCCGACGCCTCTCACGGTCTTCCGGGACTTTCTCTGGAGTATCCTGATGCCCCAGCGCTTCACGGGGCCCTGGAAGCCCTTCCCCTTAGTGACCCCGATGACGTCGATGGACTCACCGGGTGCGAACACGTCTGAGACGCTCAGGGTTTCCCCGATGAGTCCTTTGGCGTACTCTATCTGATCGTCGACTGAGCCGCCGCCAATTACTATCTCCATGAGCTCGGGCTTCTTCTTCTCAACGGACGCCAGCCTGGGCTGGGTCGCGGCGATGACCCGCAGCTCGGCGATGTAATCCTTAACCTTCTCCATCCTCTTCAAGCCGCTCGTAAGGCTTGCTCCGCCGTGGGTCTTGATCCTCCTGTAGACGTCCACTGGGATGGTGTCCATCCATGCCTCGGTCAGCGCCATTAAGCCGTCATAGGTCTTCTCGTAGGCCCTCAACCCGATGATCAGCATAGGAGGGGTGTCTATAATCGTGACTGCGTTCTTCATCTCCTTCCCGAAGTCGGGGGCCCTGTCCCTATCCTCGATGAGGAAGACATGGGTCATGCCGGCTTTGTAGCCTGCGAAGCCCAGGAGCATTGGGTCGCCTTCATACTCAGGCCAGTATTTGATCCTGCCGATTATGCTTTTGGCTCTCTTACGGGGTGAGAAACTGCGTGAGCCTCGCTTAGGCGACCTTACTCTGGGCATTGAATATCACCTTTTTTGGATTAGCTGTTATCTTTCAACGTGGCCAACATTTAAATGATTCGTAAGGATGCAAATCGGGAACGGATGAGGAAAAACCCCTTTTTCCCGAAAATATTGCCCAAAAAAGCGTAATTGTGAGGGGTGTGAAACGCTGTTGTGTATGTTTACATCCTTCCTTCGATGCTCGCAACGTCTTCCCCTGCCTAAGGGAAGGGGCACAGGTCGTTCAGGAAGCACTCTGGGCATCTCGGCCTCCGGGCCTTGCAGACCTCCCTCCCGAATCTGATGAGGAACACGTGGGCATCTTCATGTCTACCAGGTGGGGCAGCAGCCTCCAGGGCCATGCGGACTTTGTCATAGGGAGCCCTCTCTGGAACCATCTCCAATCGCTTTGTGATGCGGAATATGTGCCTGTCCACAGGGATGACCGCCTTTCCTGCATCGAACATCAGTAGGACGTCTGCTGTCTTTGGTCCGACACCGGGGAGGGCCATCAGCTCCTCCCTCGCCTCCTCGTGGGGCTTCTGGAGGACCGGACCTAGGTCCCCCCCGTATCGGTACAGGACGACCTCGGCGACGCCCTTGATGACCCTGCTCCTCTGGTTGTACATTCCCGCCGGTCGGATGGCATCGGCGATGTCCTCCGTCGAGGAGGCCACAAGATTGAGGGGCTTCACCCCTACCATCTCTTCAAGGCGTCGATAGACGGTGGCCTCGTTCTTGTAGTTGGTGTTCTGACTGAGTATGATCCTGATGAGACTCCTGAAGGGGTCGCCCGAGCTGGGCCTCCACGTCCTCTCGTAGTGATCGAGGAGGCGTCTCAGGACCTCATCAACCTTCTCCAACCGCCTCGACCTTCTGATCCGGTTCCGGCTGCTGGGGAGTCTCTTTAAGCTCTGTCAACCTACCGATGATGAGGGACAGGAACTCATCAAGCTTGGTCCTCTCCTTGGCTGAGACCGTCATCCATGGGATGTCGAGGCGCTCGAGGCTCAACTCCTCGGCGATGGTCTGGGCTGCCTCGGGGGCCGCGTCTATCTTGTTGAAGATCACGACGATTCGCTTCCTAGGGACCTCCATCTGCCTCAGGAGCCTGACGCCCTCCGCCAGCTTGATCCTGAGATTCAGGATAGGGTCGGTCAAGTCGAGGAGGAGTAGGATGAGGTCAGCGCTCCTCATGTCCTCAAGGTTGATCTCGAACCGCTTGATGAGGTTGGGGTCGAGGTCGATGACGAACCCGATGGTGTCTATGAACATGAGGGTGGTCTCATGGTCGATGTACCGGCGCTGATACTTGCTGCTCAAGGTCGTGAAGGGCCGGTCGCTCACCAGCTTGTTGTCCCCCGTGAGGGCGTTGAAGAGGCTCGTCTTGCCGGCGTTGTAGTACCCGGCTATACAGATCGTGGGGAAGCCCAGCCTCCTCCTCTTCTCGATCCTCTGGCGGTTCTCCTTAACGATAGCGTCTATCTGCTTCTTGATGCGCGCCTGACGGCGGGTGATCTCACGGAGCTGCCCCCGGAAGCCGTACTCACCCATACTGCGGAAGAAGGGGCGGTCGTTGTGGAAACGCATGCTCGCCTCCAGCTTGAAGTACGGGGCGAGCTTAGCCAACCTCGCAGACTCTGTCTGGAGTTTACTCAGGTTATCCGAGGACATCTGGTCGAAGATCTCCAGAGTGACCTCGTAGCGGTCCACGACGTCGACGCCCAGGGACCGAATTAAGTTGAGCTTCTGGCTGCTACGGAGGTTGTTGTAGAAGACCACCAGGTTGATGTCGTGCCTGCGGATGAAGCGTCCTATCTCCTTGACCTTCCCTGTCCCAACATGGAACCGGGCGAAGGGACGGCGGCGGGTCTGGACGACGTCGCCGATGACCTCTATCCCCAGGGTCTCCACAAGGCGCCTCAGCTCCGCTAACTTGACGCGGTAGACCACATGGTCGTGGACGTTGGTCTTGAGCATACAGAGAACTGCTTTTCCCTTGACTTGTGCCTGCACACCATCTCTGCATGGTTTGAGGGTTAATAATCTATCCAAATGGAGAAGATTACACACATTCACAGGTCTAGGAGCAGGGACTCGTAGCAGGCGAGATGATACCATTTCACCCTGCTGCCCCTCTGGGACGGCTTGGACATGACGACGTCGTAGAGCTGGAACTCCCTGTCACACTGGGAGCACCTGAAGTCATCCCCGAACCTCGCCTTCATTGACTGGTAGACACCTTCCTTGAGAACGTAGATCCTTTATCGCGGCAAGGTATGACCCCGGGTCCTCTGGTTTTTGGATTAATAACGATAAGTAGTTTATGGTTGGGCCTATTCGAGGTCCTCTGTTCCCTCGGTGTCCACGTACTTCCGTATGACCTTGAGGGCCTGCAGGAACTCGCCTCCCCGTGCCGTTATGCGATAGCCTCGGGTGCTGCCGTACTCCTCCTCCTTCACGAGCCCCCGCTCCATGAGGAAGGCCATCACCTCCTTCGCCCTGTCGACGGGAAGGTTGGCGCCATAGGATATCCGAGTTATCGCGCTGACGCCCTTCCGCCTAATCGTGTCTAGGGTGTCCATGTAGATGTCGTAGCGCGTGCGCCTCTGCAATGCGAGAACCCTGTCATATGGGTGGAGGTGGTAGCTTTTCAGTCTTTTCGGGGGGTCTACCGAAATCCACGTCCCTGTCGGCGCTCAGGGACTCGGTGTACTTGACCTCGCCCCTTATCCTGCAGCCGCGTTCGACGTCGACTCTGGCGGCGTAGACGTTGTCGGCCCTGCTCCCGCGCCTGAGCTCCACGACCTCGGCGTAGATGTCCTCGACCCTCGCCCTGTCCCTCACGGTCACCCTCTTCGCAACGAGGGGGCCCTCGACCTCTCCACGCCTGCCTATCTCTATGTAGTCAGCGGTTGCGCCCTTCCGGGTGAGCAGGGTGTTGGTCCTTATCTCGTCTGAGGCTTCCACCTTGTACGCCTCGACCTTCCCTCCGACGTCTACCCTCCTTGATTTGAGCGTCCCATCGATGGATGCCTTCCCTCCAATGTTCAGCTCATCTGAGAGCTCCAGGTCGCCTTCGACCTTCAACGTCCCTCCGACGTCGATGATCCTCCCTGAGGCGTTCCCGTAGATCTTCACGGTGCCGCCGACGTCTATCCTCTCGAAGGTGAGGTCTCCGTCGCTGCTGAATGAACCGCCCGCTTCGACGTCTCCGCCCCTCCCGCCCGAGATCTTGGCACTCCCGCCTGCGTCTATGTTCCTGAAGACGAGGTGCCTCGATGCCTTGAAGGAGCCGCCGACGTCGATCTTGCCCGTTGACTCTCCTCCCTCAAGCTTCACAGACCCACCTACGTCGATGTCACCTACCAAGACCTCCGAGAAAATCTTTACGGAGCCGCCTACCTCGATGATGTCGACCTCGACGGGGCCGTCTCCGGTGTATGAACCGCCGACGTCGATGACCCTGCCCTTGGTCCTCCCTCGGATGTGAACGGATCCGCCGACGTCTATCATGCCTATCTCTGCGTCGTTGTCGACCACTAGGGAGCCGCCGACGCCGATCCTGTCCGCCTTGGAGTTGCCCCGGATCTTCATGGATCCTCCTACGCTTGCCTCTGTGATGTCCAAGTCCCCGTCGACTTCGACTTGCTTGTCCACTTCCATCCGCTTCGCTGTCAGGCTGCCCTCTACGAAGAGCCTGCCTCTCCGGATCTTGATGGAGTTCTCGACGTTTAGGTCGCCTTTCACGACGATATTGCCGTTGCGTCCGGTGAGCTCGGATGTTGTGAGGCTGGACTCGAATAGGCAGTCATCCTTGCACTCCGTGGCTCCCGAGACATGGATGACCCCTCCTAGCTGCGCTGCGCTCACAGTCCCCTTATCCATTATGAGGTTGCCCTCGATGCTGTCGAGTTCCATCCTGCCCCTGCGGGGTATTACAACATCTTCGGTCAATTAATTCACTGAGTCCATCGTCGTCTCTCGCCTTTTAAAGGTAAGACACGTGGGATACTCACAAGTTGTGACTAAGGATCTGAGGCTCAGATCGCCTGTACGGAGGACGCCTTGAACGTGAGGTATATCTCCTGACCGACGTTGAGGCCCATCTCGACCAGGGACTTCCTCGTTATCTGGACGGTCACGATGCGCCCCACGTCTACCTTTAGCTTGACTATGGAGTTCTGCTCTGTGATGCCGGAGATGCGCCCCAGGAGGCTGTTCCGGGCGCTGGACTCCATCTTGTCCCTGGAGATGATGATGTCCTCAGGCCTCACTTGGATTATCACCTGCCCCTCATAGCTGAAGGCGGCCATTATCTCGACGCCCTCCCCGATGGAGACGTGGGCCACGCCCTCCACGATCCTCGAGACGCCGGAGAAGACGTTTTCTGAGCGGGTGAATCGCGCCATCTCTGGGGACGGGGCAACCAAGAGCTCCTCAGGGCGTACCTCCTCGATCACCTTTCCCTCCCTGAGCAGCACTATCCTGCTTGAGAGACCCTCGGCCTGCTCGAGGTTGTGTGTGGCGATGACGATGGTGGTCTCCCCTTCACGCTTCAGCCTCCCGATGACGGCCTTGACGATGATGAGGCTGTCCGGGTCCAGGTTCGCCGTCGGCTCATCCAGAAGCAGGAGTTCGCATCCGAGCACGAGGGCCCTGGCAAGGGAGAGACGCTGCTGCTCACCGCCGGAGAGGGTCCTCGCCCGTCTCTCCCTAAGGTGACCGAGGCGGACAAGGTCCAGGGACTCCGTCACCCTCCTCTCCACTTCATCCCCACTGACGCCCCTGAGCCTCAGCCCATACGCGACGTTATCAAAGACAGAGCCCCTAAAGATAACGGTCTTCTGGAAGACCAGCGTCGCCCTCCTCCTGACGGAGGCAACGTTTGATGGCTCCACCTTCACGCCGTCGAATAAGACCTCCCCCCCCGAGGGCAGCTCAAGCCCAGCAGCCAACTTAAGGAGGGTCGTCTTCCCAGAGCCGTTGGGCCCCAGGATGGTGAACACCTCCCCCCTGTTAACGTCAAGGGTCACGCCCTCCAACGCCTGGACGGAGTCGTAGTTTTTAGAAACCCCATGGAACTCGATCATCTCCGCACCCTCCTCTGGAGGAAGTTCACTGAAAGATTGACTGCGGCTACAATCGTAAGGAGGATCACCGCGAAGGCGATCCCTATGGCCACCTCCCCCCTGTTAGTCTCCAGAGCTATGTAAGTGGTCAGCATCCTCGTGACGCCCCTGATGTTGCCGCCGACCATGAGCGCTATCCCCAGCTCCGCTAAGGCCCTATTGAACCCGGCCGTGACAGAGAGTAGTACGCCCTCCATGGACTCGTTTAGGACGGCGAGCACCGCCTCAATCTCGGTAGACCCCAAAGTCAGCGATAAGTTCCTGACATCTGGGTCGACGGCCTCCACGGAGTTGGCGACGAAGCTCACTATAATGGGGGTGATGAGGACCGCTTGTCCCAGGATGATAGCGGTCGGCGTGTAGAGGAGGCGGAGGAAGCCGAGTGGCCCCGACTTTGAGATCATCAGATAGAGGACGAGACCCAGGGTCACCGTGGGGACCCCCAGCAGAGCGTTGAACACACCCCGCAGCACCAGCCTCCCCCTGAACCTGCCCAGTCCTATCAGGGCCCCTAGAGGGATCGACCAGAGAGACGCTGCTATTGTGGCAAGTCCCGAGATGGTAAGGGAACGGAGGGTTATCTCAACGAGTACGGGGTCGCCTGAGAGGATGAGGGCTATCGCCTTCATGAGTCCGTCCAGTATCACCGAGGCCATCTTTTAACACCGAATATTTCCGATTTATAAAATGGTGATATGCAATTTAGTTGTATAGCTCCGTGTCACCCACCCGATACTCTTCAGGGCACTCGGAACCGTCGAAGAAGGCAGCGTTCGCAATCCACTCTGCAGTCGTCGAATCGGGATCAGTTTCTAGGAGCTCCACGGCCGGGTTGAATAGGGCAGTGCCGTAAATATCCACGCCATACATCTCGAAGATCGCCTGCCCCTCTGGCGAGGCCAAGAACTCTATGAAGACGTTCGCATCGTCGAAGTTAGCGTCGTCGTTGTAGTCGGGGTCGATGGCTAGAGCGCTGTAGACGTTGATGAGCGCCTCACCTGCGCCGACGTGGACATCCAGGCTTATGAGCTCATCCGTGTGGTACTTCAGGTATGTGCCCATGTCCGAGAGAGTGTAGGCCTCAAGCTCCTCAGCTATCTGCAGGGTCTTACCCATGCCTGCCCCCGCCTCCCTGTACCAGTCCTCATCCCTGAGGGCCGAAACATCGAATCCCGCGGCGCTCCAGAGAACCTTCTCTTTTGTGTGAGTGCCAGAGTCATCCCCCCTGGAGACCCAGATTGCCTCCCCCGCCCGCCCCTTCTCGACTAGGGTCGCGAAGGCGTCGTTTGGAGCCTTATCGGTGATACCTGCGGGGTCTCCTTCAGGCCCTACGATTGAGAAGAAGTTGTAGGCTATGATCTTCCTGTTGGCGCCGTACCCATCCTCGAGGAAGCTCAGCTCCTTCGAGGGGGCGTGGACCAGGATCATATCCGCATCACCCCTCTGGGCGTGGGTGATCGCGAGCCCCGTCCCGACCGATATGAAGTATACATCGACCTCGTGCTCTGCCTCGAAGACCTCCTCGAAATGGTCCAAGACTCCTGTGTCGTAGAGGCTTGTCGTCGTGGAGACAACTAGGGTGCTCTCGCCTGCATTGGCCTTGGGCCATAGGATATAGATGCCCCCGAGGGCTGAGGCGCAGATTATCGCTGCTGCTATGATGATTGTGGTATTCCGATTCATTTATTATCACACATCGACATGTATACTCATGCATATCGATATAAGATTTTGGATAAGCCGTTATGTTCCTCCATGCATAACAGTTTTTACCAAGCTCTACGCAGATAAACGGGAAGTTGAAGAGCGTGCAGGTTAAAGCAACGGACCGACTCGTGGACCCACACAGGCGCCAGGTAAACAGCCTCCGAATATCCCTGACCCAGAGATGCAACTTCAACTGCTTCTTCTGCCACCAGGAGGGAGAGTCGGGGCCCAACGGGGAGGTAACGCCTGAGGAGATAGAGACAGTGGTCTCCGTCGCTGCTGAGCTGGGGATCAACAAGATTAAGCTGACGGGAGGGGAGCCTCTCCTCAGAAACGACGTCGTCGAGATCGTCCGGAGGATCTCACCCTATGTCGACGAGGTCTCCATGACCACCAACGGTTACATGCTGAAGGAGAAGGCGTGCGACCTCAGGGACGCCGGGCTGAAGAGGGTCAACATCAGCTTCCACTCAACCGACCCCGAGAAGTTCTGCAAGATCATAGGACGCGAGTCCGTTCAGGCAGTGAGAGAGGGCATCGAGGAGGCCATCAGGTGCGGCCTCAACCCCATCAAACTCAACATGGTCGTCATGAAGGGGATCAACGACGAGGAGATCGAGAAAATGATCGCCTTCTCCAAGGAGACGGGGGCCACACTCCAGCTCATCGAGTACCAGGCCCTGGAGAAAGGAGTAGAGGAATACGACTCGTATCACTTCGACCTGAAGTCCCTTGAGAAGCAGCTGGCGTCCCGCTCCCAGTCCATAGTCGAGCGGGAGATGCACAGGAGGAAGCAGTACCACCTCAAGGGCGGCGGGATCGTCGAGGTGGTGAGGCCCATGCACAACAGC
>JAUWDP010000174.1 GCA_030608725.1 Candidatus Bathyarchaeota archaeon | reverse complement strand
GTCGGAGGGGAACGGACTAAATTTCTCAAGAATAACAATCTACCTATTTGGGGCTATCCTCCTCGCCATAGGTTTCATGCTAACCTATTTCTCGTTAGGAGCTGGTGTGGACATCATCAGCCCAAGGGTATTCACACCGATTGCGATGATCGTCTCATTTATTGGGTTGGTAATGTTAATCGTTAAGGTGGAATAACTTGGGAGAGCGTAGACAAAAGGGGGTCATACTTGCAGGAGGCCAGGGGACACGGTTCCGCCCCCTCACATACTACTTCCAGAAGTGCATGATCCCGGTGGGCGAAGAGCAGAAGCCCGTTCTGGAGTACATTATTCAACTGTTTGCTCATCACGGGATAAATGATATCGTTCTACTGGTGGGATACAAGCACCAGCAGATTAGGAACTACTTCAACGACGGCAGCAGGTTTGGAGTACACATTGAATACGTCCTGGATGATCCCGATTTCCCCGGAAGCGCCAACGCCCTTGTAAACGCCTACAGGGAGGGAGTCTTGACCAGAGACGACGACCTCGTAGTCTACTATGGAGATATTTTGTCAGACTTCGATCTACGGGAAATGGTCAAAAAACATATTCAAGCAAATGCGGGAGCCACTATGGCCCTGTCGAATGGATTCAAGATCCGAGTCGGTACCGCAGAGATAGTTGATGGCTTCGTCTCTAAGTTCATCGAGAAACCTGAGCTTGAGCTCCCCGTGAGCGTTGGTATGCTGGTTTTCAGCGGTTCAGTGTTGGAGGAGTTGAATGGTCTTCACGAGATGGACCCCTCGGAGTCTTTTGACATAATGGGGGACGTCATTCCCTACCTGATCGAGAAAGGTATCCCTGTCCTGCCTTACATCAGCGAAGCTTTCTGGTACGATCTGGGCTCTCTGGAGCGGTATGAGACGTTTGAGACCGAAACCCTCGATAAGAAACTGAGCTACCTCATAGAGTGACGCGGTAAATTCAAAAGTTTCTTAAGCCATTTCACATGGTGTTCTACAGACGGTGAATGATTTGAAGGCCCTCGTTCTTGCGGGGGGGTTCGGCACGAGGCTGAGGCCGCTGAGCTGCACCCGCCCGAAGATGCTTTTCCCCCTGGCAAATGAAGTTATGCTGGATTGGACTCTCAAGAACCTCGCCAGCAGTGGAGTGGACACGGTTGTCCTGGCTGTAAACTATATGGCGGAGGCCCTTGTGAGGTATTTCGGTCCCACGAAGTTTGATCTCGGCATCATGTATTCGAGAGAGGACAGGCCCCTTGGAACCGGTGGGCCGATCAAGAAGGCTGCTGAGCTTCTCGTTGATGGTGAGCCTTTCCTTGTGTTGAATGGTGACGTCATCTCTGACATCGACTACGGTCAATTGATTGAGCACCATAAGAGGAAGGGGGGCTTAGCGACTATCGCTCTTATCCGAGTGCCCGACCCGAGCCGTTATGGGGCTGTGGAGCTGGACGGTGATGATAGGGTCCTGCGCTTCGTTGAGAAGCCTGAGATTGGTACCGCTCCGAGTAACCTGATAAACGCAGGCATCTACGTCCTTGAAAAAGAGGTGCTGGACTATATACCTGATGGGAAAGTTTCCACAGAGAAAGTGGTGTTTCCCAAATTAGCGAAAGAGGGTAAGCTCTACGGGTATGAGGGCCGTGGGTTATGGGTTGACATCGGGGTCCCGGATGCGTATCTTGAGGCCAATCATCTGGTTCTTGAGAAGCTCAACGGCTCTGCTGTAGGTGAGGGTTGTGTTGTCGATGAGACGGCGACGGTCTTGGAGCCCTCCAGTTTGGGGAACGGTGTGTTAATCGGTGCAAATTCCGTTATTGGCCCGGATACATCCATCTCTGACCACGTTCAGATAGGGCAGGGATGCAGGATCGAGAGATCCATCATCTTCCCGGGGGCCACCATCGGCGACTATTCCTCGATCAGGAACGCCATCATCGGTGAGAATGCGAGCATCGAGCGATGGGTGAAGATCGAGTCGGGCAGCCTCATCGGGGACTACGCGACGATCTCTGATGGCGTCACTATCACCCAGGGGGTCTCCATCTGCCCCTCGAAGACGGTCACCGAGAGCATCCTTGAGCCCGGTCAGGTGATGTAGTGGGGCGTCTCTTCGGAACCAATGGGGTCCGAGGGGTCGTTAACGGGGATCTGACGGTGGATTTGGTTACTCGGCTGGCTGCTGCTGTCGGTCACTCCCTGGGGAGGGAGGTCGCTGTCGGGAGGGATGGTCGGACGAGTGGTCCCATGTTTCGGGATGCGGTTGTCAGTGGGCTTCTTTCGGTTGGGTGCAGTGTCCGTGATGCCGGGATGCTCCCGACTCCGGCGCTGCAGTTCGCCGTGAGGGAGTTCGGGCTTGATGGGGGGCTTATGGTCACGGCCTCCCATAATCCTCCTGAGTTCAATGGGGTTAAGGTGGTGGCCTCGGATGGGGTGGAGGTCTCCCGGGGGCGGGAGGCGGAGATTGAGGACCTGTTCTTCGGAGGGGGGCCTGAGCTCTGTCCCTGGGATGGGATCGGTGATGTACGTTCACTTGATGCCCTGGAGCCGTACCGGAGGGCTGTCCTGGGCCACGTTGACGTGGACGCTGTGAGGGGCGCCGGCCTGAAGGTGGCTCTGGACACGGGGAACGGCGTCGCTGGGCTGACCGCTCCCTCGGTGGCTGTGGAGCTCGGGTGTGAGGTTCACACTGTTAATGTCGACGTTGACGGCAGGTTCCCGGGGAGGGACTCTGAGCCCAGGCCCGATAACCTGGATGGGTTGAGGGCTCTGGTGGAGGCCTCCGGGGCGGACGTGGGGGTGGCCTTTGACGGTGATGGGGACAGGTCGATATTCGTGGACGAGGGAGGGGAGGTGCACTGGGGTGACCGCTCCTTCGCCCTTGTCGTCCGGGACTTCCTATCCAGGAATCCGGGGACCGATGTGGCGACACCGGTGAGCTCCTCCAGGGTCATAGAGGACGTGGTATCGGAGGGTGGTGGCAGCGTGGTGTGGACTAGGGTGGGGAGTGTCGACGTCTCCCGGACCATGGTGGACTCCGGCATCGTCCTCGGGGGGGAGGAGAATGGCGGTATCATGTACGGCCCTCTCCTTCAGGTCCGTGACGGGACGATGGCGATGGCCTTGGTCCTTGAGATCATGGCCCGGAGCGGGAGGCCCCTCTCTGAGCTCCTCGGGGAACTGCCTCAGTACTCTCAGGGGAAGGACCGCGTTGCCTGCCCGAATGAGGTTAAGGGGCGGGTTCTGGAGGCTCTGAGGGGCTCCGTTGACGCCCCGAGGGTCGAGACCGTCGACGGATTGAAGCTGGGCTACCCAGATGGGAGCTGGATCCTGGTGAGGCCCAGCGGGACGGAGCCCGTCTTCAGGCTGTACGCTGAGGCGGGGTCGGGTGAGAGGGTGGACCAGCTAATCAGAGAGCACAGGGCGCTCATCGAGTCAGTCGTCGAGTCCCTAGAGTGACGTTGGCTAGGCCTTCATCGCGTTGGCCAGCTCTAGGAGTTTTTCGTATGGGCTCTCGGCCTTGACGACGCCGCTCGCCACGAGTACTCCCTCGGCTCCCAGGCTGAGGGCTGAGGTGACGTCTTCGCCGCTTGTGATGCCGGCGCCGCAGAGGACCTTTATTTTCGGGTTGACCTTGTGGACTTCCTCGACGGAGCCTGAGACTATCTCCGGCTTTGCCTTGGAGACGGGGGTTCCGGTCCCTATGAGCTCGGGGGGCTCGATGGCGATTGCGT
>JAUWDP010000347.1 GCA_030608725.1 Candidatus Bathyarchaeota archaeon | reverse complement strand
TCCTCGGCAGCTGGGTCGTCCGCCGTGACCTCAAGGGTCTGACCCGCCTCAAGCTCGTCGAGGGCGAGCCTCGTCCTGAAGACGGGCTCCGGGCAGTAAAGCCCGATGCAGTCTAACACCTTGTCCGGGTTCTCGGTCATTACGTCTCACCACTCTCACGGGGACGGTCAGATTTAACCCATTTCAATCTTATCGGGT
The DNA here is from genome assembly GCA_030608725.1 of Candidatus Bathyarchaeota archaeon. Next base: position 1,780 of record JAUWDP010000347.1, on the reverse strand, counting down.
CAGTCCGTTGGCATCCTGGGCGGCTGAGTCATGGGGAGGATCTCCTCCTTGAGGTAGTTGAGGTACTGCCCCTGGTCGACGCTGTTGAACAGTGTAACCGAGCCGTCCCTGACGAGGCCGACGGTGTGGCCGTGCTTCTTGGACTTCGTTAGGACGTACCACAGGTCCCCCCGGGCCGAATACTCGTTGAAGAGGCTCGTGTTCACAATGTCGGGGCCGTAGAGGCTGATTTTGTTCAGGTTGGGGATGTCCATGTTCTCGAAGAAGATAACCTTCGTGCTCTCTGCGTTGTCGAGGTGGAACGCCTTCATGGTCTCCGGTAGGATCCTGGCTTCGACTATCACCCCCATCTCCCCGAAGGCGATCTCGCTAAGAAGGTTCGCGACCCGGTTCGCTATGGCCTTCTTCTCGACGGCCGCCAGGTACACTCTCTCCTCGAGTTCGGTGAAAGCGAAGAGGACCTCCTTAGTCGCCGGCGAGGGCAGGACCTTCCCCCTGTGGTAGTTGTGCACGACATAGTCGTAGGAGTAGAGACCCGTGAGCATCCCCTCGTCTATGGAGAGGTTGGCTATCTCAGTGACGAGCTCTAGTTCCATATCGCCTTCCTGGTATGAATCCTCCTCCCTGAACCCCTCGAGCCCCACGGAGATGTCCGCTAGGGACATGTACTCCGTTGAGACGAAGACCTTTCCCGCTGTAGGCATTGAACGCACCGTTCTATGGTTATCTGGGGTGATAATTTAAGGGTATGCAGCCCTTGAGCGCTCTGGTAGCCTGAAAAATGATTATTTTTGTGTTGGGTAGTGATGGAAGTCTTAGCGTATGTAGAACTCAGCGCTCGCTTCTAGGGCTATCTCGTTCATCTCTGCGATGCACTTTATGCTCTCAAGCAGCTTCGGCTGCAGCCTTGCCACGTCGGTGAGGGAGAGAATTCCGACGAGTTTTACATGCTCTTCATTCCTGTCGACAACGGGCAGCTTCTTTATCTTCTCCTGGAACATGATGTTCACCGCCTTCTCCAGGGGCATAGCCGGGCTAACGACGATGACGGGCTCGCTCATCACGTCCCTTACGCGTACGCTCTCGGGGTTTATCCCGCTGGTCACCACCCTCATGAGGATATCCCTCTCGGTGAGGATCCCGACCAGGTTCCCCTCGCGGAGGACCACTAGCCCGCTAACCCCGAACTTGGCCATCGATCTCGCGGCGTTCTTTATAGTCAGACTTGTCTCGACTGTAACTACGTCTCGGGACATGATATCCTCAACGCATAGGTCCATCTGAATACCCGAAAGGTCAGTATCCGATTTCTTTAAAGTGATTATGGAGTGAAAACACAGACGAGAACGTCCTGAAACCCCGTAATTTCAACGTATTTGGAAAAAGGGGAGTAAAGGTTAGAGTAAATAGTTTAGCCGATGACCTCTTTGAAGACCCTCAGGTGGTTTCCGCCCAGGAACTTCAGTATGTCCTCGTCCGAGTACTCCCGTTTGACGAGCTCCCTGGTGATATTCGGCAGGTCTGAGACGTCGTTGATGCCCTCCGGAAGCCGTCCGACGCCGTCGAAGTCGGATCCTAGCCCCACGTAGTCGATGCCCGCAACCTCTACGACGCGGTCAACGTGGTCCACGAGGGTCGCCACTGTCGCGCTCTCCCTGTGTACGAAACCCGCACCGAAGTTGAGGCCCATGACGCCCCCGTGGTCCGCGAGGGCGACGATCATGTCATCCGTGAGGTTCCTAGCTACGTCGGCGATCTCCCTGCAGTTGGAGTGGGAGGC
>JAUWDP010000298.1 GCA_030608725.1 Candidatus Bathyarchaeota archaeon | reverse complement strand
TGGCCCGAGTTCCGTCTCGATCAGGTCCCCGTCCTCGACCGTTACGAGGTTCTGCCCGAATCTTGATGCGATGTATGTGGTGTCTAGTTTGTGGACGAAGACCTTGGGGTCGGCTCTCTCGAGGATGATGAAGGCCCCCATCGCGTGGTCGTGGTGGGCGTGGGTCAGCACAACCCCTTTTACTTTATCAGGCGTCAAGCCCAGCTCCTCAAGCTGAGGCCAGACGGGGTTCGCGTAGTTGCCTACGCCAGTGTCTATAATGATGGCTTTGTTGTTTCCGATGACATATATGTTGCTGCAGAGTCCTTCACCAATGATTAAATGTAATTTGTTTAATCTTTCTGAGTATTCGTGCAAGTCGAAGATCCTTGGCAACGTAGATCGACAACTCGATTTACGCTATTTAATAAAAACTCTTCTGAGTTGCTTATTGTGCGCACTGAATTTCGCGCGTGGACTCCACGGAGTTAAAAAAATTAGGGGGTTGTAATTGAGTTGCTTATCTCCGAGTTTGCAGAGGGATCGTAGGTCCATCCGTTGAGGACAACGTTGTCCACCACGAAGGTGAACGTCGTCCCTGACTGCGGGTTCTTCACCGAGTCCGACTTTAGAGATAACTCTCCACTAGCGTCTGTTAATCCCGTGTCGGTGTCTGCAGTCGCGCCCTCCCAGTGGCTGTACACCGTGGCGCGCGCGCAGATCTATATTCTTTTTATCAGCTTCAGCTTGAGCAGCAGGTAGTTGCTCTCGTACTCGTAGTTATATGTATCAATATCGAAGCCCCCCGGGAGACTGTAGCTCCTGTGGAAAGAGGGATCAGCGCTGCTCCTGATGTAGACCACGCCCTCCCCGCTCTCGATGTAGATCGTCTTCCTCAGACCCTTCGGAAGGTCTATGGTGATGATGTACTCAGTCGTCTCGGATCCAAGATACTCCCAATTCCGCGGACCAAACCGTCTCCCCCAACCCCCCCTCGACGCGAGGAACCAGGGAAGAAAGGACATCGCTAGGAACAGGCCCAGGAAGCCGAGGGTCAGAGCCACTGCGGCCCAGCCTCCGACATTCGTGAAGACGAAAGGGAATATAACTACCACCCCCTCCCCCTCGCTCGGTACGAAAGCCATCGAGACGACCATCAGCCCCAAGGCGATGAAAAGCATGCCGAGCATCCTCAGCCCCGCGGACGATATGCCGCTCGAATGGACGCTCACCCTCAGAAGGGGGGTGCATTCGACGCAGAGCTCCCCGAACCCGTGGAAACACCGCTCACATACCACGCGACCACATTTTACGCATAGGGCGTCCGCTCCCGGGCCGCCGCAAATCTCGCAGGCCCCGGTCATCCGATCACAAACCTAGAATCTCGGGCTGGGCCATGGCCGCGGCCACGAAGATGAAGATCATCACCAAGATTGCGATGCCTACGATTGCCCACATGCCCCTGCCCCTGAACGCCAGAGGGATGGGGCCCAAGAAAATGATGCCGGTGGATCTTAACTCTCCCTCGTCTCTCGGCTTGAAGCTGAGCAGCAGCAAGATGGTTCCGATACCGGTCATGGCGAGGCCGATGCCAAGGAGGGAGGCGGAGACGCTCAACGTGATTCTCCCATCTCTGGAAGGCACCGAGTCTTAAATCTTTCTCGAAAACCCTGGGCGTAAGCGGGTTTTCACCATCCTTTGTCCCATCTAATTGAGACAAAAAACGTGAAAAAGACGCGGCTCCCAGGAGATCAGACGGACCACAGGGCGGCTTTCCCCAGGTACTCGTTGACCTCCCACTCCCTGACCGAGACGCTGTCCACGTCCAGCGCGAATATGGAGTGCAGCCTAGCGTTCCTGATCTCGTCCACAGTGATGGGCGGACTGGTGTAGTAGAGGTCGCAGAGCTCCTTAATCGCCGTTATCTCCTCCTCCGACCTGAACCTGGGGGGCTTGGTCAGAGCCGGGGGGATCTGCATGATGTAGTATGGCGGGGTGGCGAGGATGAACTTGTTGGCGAACCCGCTGTAACGGGTGATCTTGCTGGCAATCCGGGCTCTGAGATACGTGATGGGGTCGCGGGCGTTCTCGGGGGATACGAATCCCGTCTCCACTTCCACGATGGCCGTGCCGTACCCCTTTGTGGCGTAGATGTCGCAGAGGACCTTGTCGACGGTGTACTCAAGTTCCACCTCGAAGCCACCCTTGATCATGTGCATGGCGCAGATAAGCTCCATGACAGAGTGGTTGATCTTAACCCGGTTCATCCTGTTTAGATCTAAAAGCCTGTCCCTGAGCGTCAGCAGCTGGGCGTACTCGGCGTCTTCCAGATCAGCCCTCATCTTTCCGAGGACGGTGTCCAAGTCATCCCTGAAGCGGTTCAGCCCACACACTCCTCCGCTGGCTTCTACTC
>JAUWDP010000251.1 GCA_030608725.1 Candidatus Bathyarchaeota archaeon | reverse complement strand
GGGCTGCTCTGGCCACCTTGGCGGCCACACGCGCAAAGCACCGTGGACCTGCCTAGAAAGGTTGAGGAAGCTCTACTTCGGTTTGTTATCTATCCCGTAGCAGCTGCAGACGATGAAGCCCTCCTTCAGCCTCCCCTCGATGAATGCTTTGCACTCCTCCTTGTCGAGGAACAGGGGCTCACTGCAGCTCCCGCATAGAGGGGATTCCACTTTTTCAGACATCAGGAGATACTCGTGTACGAAGACACATTAAGATTCCGCTCAAACTGGTCAACCGCTTCAGCCCACCAAACTATCGAAAGTCGAACTCCCACGTCGCACCGGATGTGGAGGAGCACGAGGCCGTCCTCTGAACCGCTTAGGTCCGGGACGGACTGGTGGCCGAGTGGAGGATCTACACCGACCTCGAGGAAGCGAAGAGGACTGGAGTTTCCTAGTCTTCTACGTGGGCTTTTGGTATTTCCTTCCGTCCCGGTCGTAGATGGTGTAACCTATGTCCAGCCTGTGGGCGATCTCGGCCAGCTCCGGCGTGATGTCCCCGTAGCTGAATCCCAGGTGGTTGCACGGCCAGACCCCGATGAGCTCCTCGTCGGACATCGTTATCCTCCCCTTGATGATGGGCCACGACAGGTTGTACCGATCATGCTCCGACGGATCCACGTCCAGGGTCTCCATGACGGCTGCCACCAGCGTATACCTGAGGTTCTCCCGGCCCAGCCTGGCGATGGTCATCAGGTGGCCCCCGGGCGTCCGGCCTCTCACGGAGCTGCCGCCGGCGGCGTAGAAGACCTCCTGCCCCATGTACTCCACCAGGTCAAGCTTCTCCGTTGAGTCCATATCGGGGCCTCCGAAGAAGTAGGGCGGGTGCTGTCCGCAGTTCACAATATAGAGCACACCGTTCTCCACGTCCCTGAAGTCCCCGAAGCCCGACGGCTCCCCCGTCACCAGGTGCATGATGAGCTGAGTGAGGGCCGAGTCCATGTCATTCTCGCAGGCCATGGGCACTATCTCCTTCCTCTCACCGTCCGGTCCGACGTCGTTGTTGAGGAAAGCCGTTAGCAGACAGGCGGTGCAATGCCTGCCGCTGAGCTCGTCCTGGCACTTGACCCCGCAGAAGGTCACACCGTACTCCTCCACGACGTCCAGGCCCGCGTAGTATAAGGACAGCTGCTGCACTATCTTATCGAAGCTCCTCAGCTTCTCCCTGGTGAAGTCATAGTCGCCATGCCCCCTCATGTAATCGGCCGCGGACTGGAGCCGGGAGTCCACGATCCTGTACCCGCTCTCCCCGGGCTTCCCCTCCCACTCCACCATCGCCTCCGCCCTCACCAGAAGCTCCGACTGGTCCAGAGCCTCGTAGCTGACCCCGAAGAGCTTCTGCCACTGGTCCACGTCAGCGGTGGTCGTAGGCATCTTGAGGCTCATACCGCCCAAGGCGAGGTACTTCTGGGCCTTCAAGTCCTCGATGACCTCCCTGGCTCTCTTGGCTCCCCCAGCCCTTCTCTCGTAGAACTTCAAGACGGACATGATGGCCTTGCTGACACTTGGATCGTTCACGATGTCTCCGAATACGTGGGCGAAGGGTATCCCTATCCTCGTCAGGCCTCCTCCAGCGGCCATCCCGGCTACGAGACCGGGGACGCTGGGGTCCTTGTGGCTAAACATGAGCACCCTGGGGACATCCCCCGTCTCCGCGGCGAACCTCTTCACGGCGTCCACCGAGTCCCAGGGGAACGTCCAGGAGCCCTGGTTGATGACAAGGGCCTGGGGCTCCCCCGCGGCTATCGCCTTGACGTGGGAGTTGACCAGCCTCGTGTTCCAGGCGATCTGGTCCATCTTCGGTAGGCCCTCGCCGCCCCGGACGACCTCGACGCCGCTGTTGACCAGGAAGTCGACCAGCAGGCGCTCCTGGGAGACCATGTGGTCTATGTTCTCCTCCCGTACCCAGGGGCGGGGGTCGTTGGGGCTGAAGACGCCTACCTTCACGGCTAATCCCTCGGAAGCCTCTTACCTACCGGAGGGAGGGGCTTGAACGCCTTGTGGGGCTCCGTCTGGTACCAGTAGGCGGTGCTGCTGTAGTCGTCGTTCCTGTGGTTGGCGTGGCCGTGCTCTATGGTGACCCTGATGGACTCCTTGAAGTAGACCGGATCGAGGATGTGGTACCTGTACCAGGTGGTCTTCCCCGACCAGTTGGGCCCCCCCGGCAGCGGGAGGCCGTGGAAGGGCCCGCAGTACTCCTGGGTGGGGCACCAGCTCATCCCGTAGTAGTCCTCCGTGCCCGTGCCAATGAGCCTAGGCAGGGGCTCCCCGTCGATAAAGATCATGTCGTCCCCCTCACCGTACCAGTTCATCTCCTCGGTTTCCCTGAGGTTGTGTACGTTCACGTTGCACCCCACGTAGTGGCCCTTCCCCTCAGCCTCGAGGAGGAGGTAGTTACCTGCGCCGTCGGGGTTCTCCCCCTGGAACTGCCACGCCCTGTTCTCCATCCCCTCGTCGGGGATGCCATCGGTGGGATTCTCCCGGCGCCACGTCGCGTGGAACCGTCCCAAGCCTGGCTCCAGCTTGTCGTACTCCTCGTAGTCGACGTAGTAGTAGAAGGCGCTGCACTCCTCCTTCCCCTGGTTCTCGATGGTGATCCTGGCGCCCTTTTCGTAGGGCATGGGCCACCAGCAGTTGAAGCCCTTCCCGTCCTGGGGGCTCATCTGGAGGGGGGCGGAGACAAAGTTGTGGGTGACCCCGTGGCCGATGCCGAAGAAGTCGCCGACGGGGCACTCGATGCTGGGCTGCGGCTCGCCATCCCACCAGGCGCGCAGCACGATGCGGCGGGCGTAGGCCTCCTCGGGGCTCCACATCGTCATCCAGACGTGTTTGATGCAGCCAGCCCCCTTGATCTCGGCGATGGTCCGCGTCTCGTGGGGGCCAAAGAGCCAGAAATCCCGATTGCCACCGC
>JAUWDP010000315.1 GCA_030608725.1 Candidatus Bathyarchaeota archaeon | reverse complement strand
GGAGACGGCGGTGGAGAAGGCGAAGGAGCACTCGGTCAGCGCAGTGGGAGCCTACAACTGCAACCACATCGGGCGCGTGGGCTACTACACCAACTGGGCAGCCCAGAGGGGAGTCGTCGCCATGATGTTCGTCAACGTGGGTCACCCCGCCGCGACGGTCCACGGAGGCAAGGGAAAGGTGTTCGGGACCAACCCCCTCAGCGTGGCCGTACCCACGGGAGAATCCAAGCCCTTCCTCGTCGACTACGCGACCTCGGTGGTTGCAGAGGGGAAGGTAACCGTGGCCCGTTCCAAGGGCGAGAAGATCCCGACCCACTGGACAAGAGACAAGGATGGCAAGGCCACCGACGATCCCTGGGCCATAAAGCAGGGGGGCTGGCTCCTCCCCTTCGGATCATACAAAGGCTACTGCCTACAACTGGTCTCTGAGCTCCTCGGCGCAGTCCTTACCGGCTCCAGGACCGGGCCAGATCCTCAAAAGACCCCGCCATCGACAAACGGCGTGTTCGTGATAGCCATCAACCCCGAGGCATTCGCAGGGCTTGACGAATTCACACGGAACGTAGACGAGCTCTTCGCACAAGTAAAAGCCGTCGAGCCAGAGCCGGGCGCCAGGGTGCTGATCCCCGGTGAGCCAGAATGGGAGACGAAGGAGAAACGGATGGAAGAGGGCATCCCCTTGCCAGAGGAGGCGTGGGATGGCATAGTCAAACTTGCCAGGGAGCTGGGGCTGGATCCAGATTGCTATAAACGGATTTTCCCTTGATACAAATGAATTCTCACCTGGATGATACCAGCCACCGCATTTCGACGTTGAATACTTCACGGTTTGAGGCGAACACCACAGCTTCCACAGAAACTCATCTGGAAGTGTGTCTCAGCCCCGCATCTGGGACAGGTCGACACCCATCCTTTTGAGACTAGGTTGACGCCGCATTCTCCACAGAATCTCATCTCAGGAGAGGTTTCAGCGCCGCATACGGGACACATCTGCAGACCCATTGCTTCCATCTGTTCAGCCTTCTGAATATACAGTTTCGAGGGTATCTCCAGTTCTGAAACCATATCGGCAGCAGGAATTTCCGGAGGAGGCGCGTAGTGCTTCACCAGTTCGATTACGTCTTTCGCCCATCGCTGGGGGATCCGTCCGATGCTTAACTTGTTATAACCGTAGTTCATCACATGATCGCTGATCCTGTTGATCGCCTTCACCGCATGTTCGATGTGCCTAGGGTTCTCTACCATGTGGCGCGTTGCGATCAAAGTCCTGTTCCCAAGGGGGATGATCTGGCATGAGGTTCGATAGTTGTCATCCCGGTCTTCGAGCGTGTAGTTCCAGATCTTATTCCTACCGGCCTGGTATCTCTCGTCGATGCCGTGGATAGTCTTCTCCATCGGAAGCCTCCTCATGAGGCCGCGGAGGGAATCGTCGCCGTTCAGGTCGTCGAGCAGACGATTCCATTCAGTCCTGTTCTTCAAAACATCCCTCGCGCTGAAATTCGGCGTCTCGACAGGGGGGAGGAAACACGGCCTCCATCTCAGCCCTTCTTTGACGTTCTTAACGAAGATCGAGGCCGGTATCGGCCTGTCGACGAGGATCCCGCAATAACAGGTCAGCCCATCCCAGACGACTGGCTGCGCTAGCCCGTACGCGGTGTAGTGGAGAATGACGGTTAATGACGCGATCTTCCTGCCGCTGTTCATGTCTATGAAGTGAGCTATCCCGTCCATGCTCCCTGGGCCACATCCGGAGTGGAAGTCGCTTATCCTCCTGGTCTCGAAGTCTATGGGTGTCTTGGCGATCTTTCTAAGAGAGCGGTTGTAATCTCCGTTGATTTTTTCCACGCTTTTGGCCCTTGATTCCTCGATTTTCCCCATCAAGTCTCGTGTTCGGTCTAATTCTAATATTCTTATTGAAAACTTTTTTCATGAAAAAAGGGGTTTTCCTCGACCATATTCAAAGATAGAAAATAAAAACAATTTGGATGGCAAAAACAGGGAGAATACTCGGTTAAATCCCTCTTCTCAACGTCCTCCCAGCCAACGCCCCCGAATATTTTCCCTCGTCTACGGTGATCTGCCCGTTCACCACGACATACTCTATGCCCTCTGGGAACTGGTGGGGATCTTGATATGTCGCCTTGTCGATCACGGTCTCTGGGTTAAAGACAGTCAAATCGGCCCACATGCCGGGCCTCACGAGGCCCC
>JAUWDP010000208.1 GCA_030608725.1 Candidatus Bathyarchaeota archaeon | reverse complement strand
CCGGTGGGCAGAAGCAGAGGCTGGCTATTGCACGGGCATTGCTGAAGAACCCCAAGGTCCTCATCCTAGACGACTCGACCTCCAGCGTCGACACCGGCACGGAGTTCGAGATCCAGAAGGCCCTCAAGGAGCTCTTCGAGGACCGGACCACCTTCATCATCACCCAGAGGCTGTCATCAGTCAAGGACGCCGACTACATCATCGTCCTCGAGGACGGCGTGATAGTCGAGGAGGGGAGCCACGACGAGCTCATGGCCGAGGATGGAATCTACTTCAAGCTGTACCAGACGCAGATCGCCGAGGCGAGGGGCGAGGAGGTGGCGCAGTAATGGGATTCCACGGAGGCGGAAGAGGCGGCAGATGGCACCGCAGAGGAGCCCCGCAAGAGGACTACGATAGGCAGGTAACTGACGGTGAGCTGGCCAAGCGGCTCCTCCAGTTCACATGGAAGCTCAGGGTGAAGGCCCTAATGCTAGGGCTCACCATGCTCGCGAGCACCGCAGTCGGCCTGATACCTCCATACCTGTTCAGCCTTGCCATAGACAAGTACATCGTGGACCTCAACGTATCCGGGCTGAAAACGCTTGCCATTGCCTTCGCGGCAATCGCCGCCGTCACATACGTCATCAGCTACGCCCACACGTACCTCCTCGTATGGCTCGGAGGGCGCCTCGAGTACGACCTCAGGATGGACCTGTTCCGGCACCTTCAGAGGCTCTCCCTGGGGTACTACGCCAAGAGGGATGTGGGGAGCGTCGTCTCAAGGGCCACGAACGACATCGACAGGATAATCTCCCTGGTATCATCGGGGGTCTTGAGTGCCATCTCGAACGTCATCACCCTCGTGGGAATCATCTGGATAATGGTCTGGATGAACCCCTGGCTGTCAGCCATCTCCTTCAGCGTCGTGCCCCTCATCGTCATATTCGCCTACGTCTGGGGGAAGAGGGTAAGGAAGGTCTACAGGGAGACCAGAAAGACCATAGCCAGCGTCTCAGCGAAGATCGAGGAAAGCGTCAGCGGGATGAAGGAGATCCACGCCTACTCCAGGGAGCAGGAGAGCCGCCAAGAGTTCCAGGAGGTGAACATCTCCAACATGCAGGCCAACGTGACGGCAAGCAGGACTATGTCAGCATTCATGCCACTGGTCTCCGCGTTCAGCGCCATAGGCAACTTCCTAGTGCTCTGGTTCGGCGGCCAAGCCGTCATGAACGGGACACTGACGGTGGGAGTCCTCTTCGCCTTCATGTCCTACATGAACAGGTTCTTCTGGCCCATCCAGTCACTGAGCGGGTTCTGGAACGAGGTCCAGTCGGCCTTCGCGGCAGCGGAGAGGGTGTTCCACATAATGGACACGGAGATAGAGATCTCGGAGAAGCCCGACGCCGTGGTGATGCCCCCCCTAGTGGGGAGGATAACCTACGAGGGCATGAACTTCAGCTACGAGGACGGCGTCCCCGTGCTCCAGGACATCGACCTCGTGATAGAGCCCAACACCACTGTAGCCCTCGTCGGACCAACGGGAGCCGGGAAGACGACCATAATCAACCTACTCTACAGGTTCTACGACCCCCAGGAGGGCAGGATCACGGTGGACGGATACGACCTCAGGGACGTGAAGATCGATAAGTACAGGAAGCAGATGGCCATAGTCCTCCAAGACCCGTTCCTCTTCGCTGGCACAGTCAAGGACAACATAAAGTACGGGAACATGGAGGCCTCCGACGAGAGGGTCATCGAGGTGTCCAAGGCCGTCGGGGCCCATGACTTCATCATGAAGATGCCCGACGGATACGACACCGAGGTCAGGGAACGGGGCAGCAGGCTCAGCATGGGACAGAGGCAGCTCATCTCCCTCGCACGGGCCCTCATCGCGGACCCGCGTATCCTGATCATGGACGAGGCGACCTCCAGCATCGACGCCTACACGGAGCTCATCATCAAGGAGGCCATGGAGAAGGTCCTCCAGGACAGGACATCCATCGTCATCGCCCACAGGCTCTCAACGGTCCGCAACGCGGACATGATCGTGGCCCTCCAGGACGGCAGGATAGTCGAGAAGGGCACCCACGCCGAGCTCCTGACCCACGACGGACTATACAAGAAGCTCTACGACATGCAGTTCAAGTACGAGCCCGACGAGGAGGAAGAGGAGCCCGAGGCCCCCCCTGAGAGAACCAGGAGACCCCCTACACCCGAGATGAGGGAGCAGATGGCGGGGGCTCGTGGTGGTGGAGGGCGAGGATCCCGCAGGTCCCAGGGTGGAAGACCAACAGATAAAGACTCTGACGACGATTCTAAACCCTAATTTTTCATATTTATTACCTGACAAACGATATCAGAGTGTGCACCCTATATGGATCGAGGGAAGATGTCTGAACCTTCCGGGCTCAAGCCCATGTTCAAAATATGGCTGGAGACGGACAACGGATTCGTCTTCGGCCCAGGCGTTTACAGCCTCCTGAGGAAGGTGGACGAGACGGGGACGCTGAAGGAAGCGGCGGAATCCCTGGACATGTCATACAGGTACGCCTGGGGCCTGGTGAAGAAGGCCGAGGGGACCCTCGGGCAGCCCCTCCTTCACACCCACAAAGGAGGGCGGGCAGGAGGAGGGGGGACCGAGCTCACAGAGATTGGGCAGCAGTTCATTGAGGACTTCTCCAAGATAGGGAAGCTCTTCAACATGCTCTCGGAAGACCCCGAGATGCTGGACAGGCTAAGCGATGTCAACTCTCTCGAAGCTGAGGTCTCTGAGATAGAGGAGCACGGTGAAACGGCGACGCTGAGCCTCAAGTCCAGTGAGCCGAACAAGATCACAATCAGAGTGTCAAGTGAATACCTGACCAAGATGGGTCTAGGAGAGGGTGATAGGGTTAAAGTAGAATATAGGGCCCTTGTTGGTAGAATTACTAAGAGTGATTAGCTTTAGAGGGGTAAGGCTTTTCTCTGAAGAATCTTGAGATAGGGTTCATACTTTATATGCATACCTCGGCCTTTCTCGGTGATCATGTATAGGCTCCTGGTGTCTTCATTGGATTCATCGGGTTCCAGTTTCTCCAGGAACTCCATCGCGCGGAGCTCTTTGAGGTGATGGTAGACGTTCCTCACGTCACAGTCGTTGAGGTAGATGTGGAACTGCCCCTTGAGGGACTGCCAGATGTTGTAGCCATAGGAGATGTCCTCGGAGTCGCAGTTCAGGCAGATGATGGCCATTATCTTCAGCTTCGTAGAGCCACAAGTACCCTTAGGCTTCGGCAAGTCTATCCTCGAAACACTTATAAAGAAGGGCACTATATATAATTTACGAATGGGTAAAATATCCATAGTAGGATATTCTATTGATTGAAGCCGGCGCAAGGACCGGCAAGGAGAGAAAGCAAAGATGCAGAGAAAGAACAA
>JAUWDP010000157.1 GCA_030608725.1 Candidatus Bathyarchaeota archaeon | reverse complement strand
GCTGGCGGGCCTGATCTCATCCCCCCTGCTGGCCGGGGTCCTGCCGAAGAAGATGCAGAAGGCGCTCCCCGGTGGCCAGTACCCAAGGTCTCCCATCTCGACGACCTCCTTGGGGTTCTCGGCCTCGACCTTCACGGGGATGGAGAAGTAGATCTCGTCTCCCCACGTGTTCGCCCTCCCCTCTATCGGGAGGCCCTCCCAGATGGCTTGAGCTGTCTTCGGGTTCTCTTCCGTAAGCTCGGCGTACATGTCTCCGGTGGCTGACGTCGATATCTTGATCCTCAAAGCCCTCAGCCATGCCTTGGCAGGGCTAGGAACTCAAGCACCGCCATCCGCTTCGACGGGTCGGGGTTGGCGAAATCAGCTGGATGCGACGGCTTAACAACCAGGGCTGTGTCCAGACCTCCCTTGGAACCGGCCACTGCTATGACGTTTCCCTCCACTAGGCCCTTCTCTGCGGCCACGGAGGCTACCTCCAGCGACGCCTTGACCCCTGCTCCGAAGAGCATCAGGGCCTCACGCATCTCCCTGCGGTCCTGGATGGGGAGGTCGGCCTTCTCGACGGGCTTTATCCCCAGCTTCTTCATGCTCTTCTTTACGTCATCCGAGTAGGTGAACTCGGTTACGCTGATGACCTCGGCCACGTCCTTCAGGGCCTCCCCCAGCTTGATTGCTGTCTTGCCCTTGGTGCTGGCCACCACCACGCTCTTCAGGTCGCCCTCCCTGCCCCTCTCGCTGACGGCTTCGATGAGGCCTGCTGTGGCCTTCGCCCCCGGCTTGAGGTATAGCACCTTCCTCTCGACGCTCATGGCTCCTCATGGCAACAAGAGATCACTCTGTTTAAACATCTTACTACCAATCTGGGGGCGTTTTACTGCTACCATTTTTAAGGGTGCACCTGAGATTAATTGGGACGATAGTTATAACGGAGTGTAGGTTCAAGAGGAATCGGGACGTTGAGCGCGCGCGAATGTTCAAACCGTAGGGAAGGCCCCGTCAAGGCTCTACTTGTTCTCATACTCCTGGGCGCGCTCGCCTCAACCCTCCTATTCTCCGTTCCCTCATACGCTCAGTCATTCGTCACGGGGACCGTTTTAGACGAGGAAGGGTTCGCCGTGGAGGGCGCCAAGGTCTCCCTCTGGTTCGGGAGGAAGCACTTCACATCGGTGCATACGGATGCTGAGGGCTTATTCGAGCTCGAATACGAGGCCGTCACCCGGTACAATGTCTCGATATACGCTGACGACCCCTCCACGCCTGGGGTGGATTATCTGCCGGTATGGCTGCAGTTCGCGGATCTCCTGGAGCCGGGGACGGTCGTCACACTGAGGCCCGGGGCTTCGCTACTCCTGGAGGGGGATATCCAGTTCGTATTCTCCAACAGCATCCCGGAGAACCAGCTCTACGCCGTCATTGAACCGGACTCGGGGGAACTGATGATGCAGTACGGCGTCCCCATCCTCTATGGCTCCCATGAGAGGGGCCAGAACTACTTCCTCGATCTGGAGCCCAATCACCTCATCGTCCCTGCCGGCGAGCCATTCATGCTGGAGGTAAACTCCTCGATCCTCGGCGTTGCAGGGATGGCGGTCTACTCCTTCGAGGTAGATGAGCACAGGAGTAAGACCCTTGGCAAGGGTGAACTCGCCTCAATGGAAGTCCGCTCCTATTCCATCGGCTTCAACCTAGAGATCGTCTCCACCCTGCTGGACGAGGTGAGGGCCAGCCTCGACTACATGGACGAGAAGGGCTTCTACTTGGCGAAGGAGAGGGGCACGACGGAGACCGCGGAGGGTGCCTTCTCCGACGCTGAGTCACTCCTCGCCGCCGGTCGATTCGTCGAGAGCTTCGGCTTTTCCAAGATGAGCTACATCGATCTCGCCCAGGTCAGGGATCGGATAATCAACATGCAGGCCGACGCAACATCGTCGGTCTACATAATCGTTGTGTTCCTGGCCCTGACCTCCACGACGATTGCCTTCCTCCTCACGAACAGTGACTCCACGAAGATCCTGGGGAGCACCGCTGTCTACGCCTGCTTCCTCGCCGTCCTCCACGTGGCGTACCCTGGCAGCGCCCTTGTCCCGTTCACTGGGTTCCTCCAGGCGGGGGCGTTCTCCATCGCTGGATCTCTGTTCCTGGCGATCCTTCTGCCTCGCTGGATGAAGGGTGCGAGCAGGAGGGGGATGGTGCCCCTGCGCAACATATTGGTCCCCATCTTCTCCATGGCGAAGAGGAGTATCAGGCGCCGGCGCCTCAGGTTCCTGCTCACGCTGATCTCGATTACGGTGCTGGTTATGAGCTTCGTGACCCTGACCTCCTTCTCCGAGACCCACGACCTCCTCGTCAGGAGAGTCTCCGCGGCCCCCGCTCCGGTCGACGGGGTACTGCTCCGCAGTGCAGGCTACTCCTTCGAGACCCCCGAGTTCCTCGCGGAGGGAGGCGTGAGCCTAGAATGGCTCATAAGGCAGCCCGAGGTCGCACTGGCCTCGCAGAAGGCTGAGAACCTTCCCTCGATCCGACCCGTCACCACGTTGAACGGGGTGCGTATCTACGGCGTCGTAGGCTTCGACTCCGCCTTTGAGGACGAGGTGCTGGACATCAGCTCCGTGCTCGAAGAGGGGCAGCTCCCCTCTGAGGGAGGGGTCGTCATCTCGGAGGATCTCCGAGACACGCTGGATGTCCATGTCGGTGACACCCTCCTCCTGGGGAACAGGGAGCTGATGCTGGAGGGGGTCTTCGACGACACTTCCCTGTGGGCGTTGAGGGACCTCGACGGCTCGAGCTACCTCCCGGGAAAGGAGGAGAACATGAACCCCCCGGAGGAGCGACCCCTGTATCACATCGTGCGCTGCGAGACCGACGAGATAGTCCTCCTCGACCTGACGACGGCGATGAGCCTCCCTCTCGTCAGGGTCTCCAGGGTAGACGTGTCCGTAAACGAGGGCGTCGACGTGGGCGTCTTTGCGGAGAGGCTTGCCCTCGAGAGGGGGTACTGGGCGTGGTCCGCGTCGGAGGCCGGTGTCCACGTGGCCCTGATGGGGAGCTACCTTGAGGGGAAGGGGCTCCCCCTGATGGTTCCCTGGGCGATCGTTGTCCTCAACGTCGTGGTCACGATGCTCAACTCGATGTACGAGAGGAAGAAGGAGATCCACATACTCTCGTCGGTGGGTCTCAACCCCGCCCAGATCGGCACCATCTTCGTGGCGGAGGCTTCCATAATCGGCCTCACGGGGGGTGGGATAGGCTACCTCATGGGGATGGTCCTGTACAAGGGGATGTCCCTGTTCGGCGTGGCGCTGGAGGTCGAGCAGAAGGTCTCCGCCTTCTGGAGCCTGGCCTCCATTGGCATCGCCATGACAGCCGTCATCATGGGGGCCGTCGCCTCGCTCAGGAGCTCCACGGTGATCACCCCGTCACTCCAGAGGAGGTGGAGGATCTCGGGGGAGAAGGAAGGAACGTTCAAGCCTTGGGAGATCATGATGCCCATCAGGCTCCTCCCCGAGCAGGTACCCAACTTCAAGGAGTACGTCCTGGGAGAGCTGAGGGCGCTGGAGACGGATATGACGAAGAAGACCTCGATGATTAAGGTTAACGAGGAGGATAAGATGGTGACTATCTCCTTCGTCTACTCCTCGACGAGCCCCACCGTCGGGGAGCTCTACACCCGGAACACGCTGATCATCACGGAGAATGACGTGAAGGAGGTGGAGGTGAAGATGTCTTCGGTGGGGGAGCGGCAGTGGTCCCACGAGGTGGGGTCCATGGTGAGGATGATAATCATGAGGTGGAGCACCAGTCAGACCAGGGTAATCGGGTCCGGGAAGGACTGACTTCCTAGCCTCTCTCGATCTTCTCTATTGCTTGTCAGAAAACGTTTTCCATACATATCTTTAATCGGGGGTGCGACCCATCCATAACCTTTAAGCGATTATGAAACCCATCATGTGGTGAAGAAGACGAGAGGGTGAGGCGAGGTGACCGAATGGCTTAGAGTTTTACTAGTTTTTAGCTCATTAATCTGGGTACCACTCATATGGCTCAAATTGAGGGGTGAGAAAGCAGGAGACCAAGAAGGAAGCTACACCGAACCTCAACGATCACAGCC
>JAUWDP010000234.1 GCA_030608725.1 Candidatus Bathyarchaeota archaeon | reverse complement strand
CTGCGAGTCTGTCTACGCCGCAATGCCTCTCACAGAAATGGCAGTCAGACATTATTCTCTCCCCAAGTTCAATCTTGAGATCCAGGAGAGAAGACCTTGGATTCTCCCTGACCTGTCCGGGGCCTTCAGCATCATAGAGTCTCTCGATTTCGCGATACCATTCCATACCCTCTTTATGCCTCTCCCAAAGTTCCCCTGTCGATGCGTTCCGGTCATATTCGAGGGACAGGCTACTTGATACGAGCCTTTTCGAGAGTCGTTTTCCGCGGACGACGTCCACATACCTGGGCATGCTTCGGAGTACCTTGGGGTCTTTAAGTATCGCCGATGCGTCTGGTCGAGTCAGCCTCCACATGTCCGTATGTATCCTGTGAAGGATAGAATACAAGGATTACGCAAATGAAGGATAACCGTTTATATCTCCATGCTTCTCCCCTTCATGGGTTTCCCGCTTGGATACAGAGTCGAGGTTCACAGAGCCGTTCGGCGATAATGCCCTAAGGTGTATCATCTGCCCCAGAATGTGCGTGATTAAACCAGGGGAGAGAGGGTTCTGCCACACGAAAGAGAACAGGGATGGTCGTATAATCAGCCTGACATACGGGGAGCTGTCCGCCCTCGCAGTGGATCCCATCGAGAAGAAGCCTCTGGCCCACTTCTACCCGGGGAGCCTCTCCCTCTCGGTGAGCAGCATAGGCTGCAGCTTCACGTGTCCATGGTGTCAAAACTGGCACCTATCAACGGCGAAGCCTGAAGAGTTGACCACGAGGTACTTCTCTCCCAGAGAGGTAGTGGCCGCCGCTCAGAGGCAGGAGTGCATCAGCATCGCGTACACGTACAATGAGCCGCTGATCAACCTGAACTATGTTGAGGACGTCTCGCGGTACGCCGGCCGGAAAGGGGTGAAGAACGTCTTGGTCACGAACGGCTACGTCTCGCTCAAGGCGCTAGATCGAGTTGTCGACGTCATCGATGCTGCCAACGTCGACTGGAAGGCCTTCAACGAGGACTTTTACAGGAAGCTCTGCAGTGGCGACCTCCAGAGCGTCCTCGACGCTACCGTGGAGATGAAGAGAAAGGGAGTGCACGTCGAGATCACATTCCTGGTCATCCCAGAGACGAACGACGATGAGGGCGAGATCCGGAAGATGGCCCGCTACATCGTCGACGAGCTCGGCCCAGAGACGCCTCTACACCTGAGCCGTTTCTTCCCGTTACACGAGTTCACACACGTTCCCCAGACCCCGATTAAAACCCTTGAGAAAGCAAGGGAAATAGCCCTCGAAGAGGGCGTGAGGTACGTGTTTGTAGGGAACGTTCCCTCTCAGAACTATGAGGACACCCTCTGCCATGTGTGCGGAAAACCGGTCATCGAGAGAAGGGGATACGACATAGTTGGATGGAGCCTAGATGATGGCAACCGCTGCAATCACTGTGGAGAGGCAATTCCCATCGTCGGAACTCGAGAAATCCAAGATTAGGGAACCCTCTACATACGGTAACTTTTTCTCCAGTGATTACTCCTTTCCTGTAGCTGTAAAGGAAGTCATAATATGAGTGTAAAGCGAACCACGGTTTACTTCGAGAAACCTGGGAAGGAGCACACCGTTGAGACCCTTGAGATCGCGAAGGAGGCGGCGAAGGAGAGAGGAATCGATACTGTTCTCATTTCCTCGACAACTGGGTTCACCGCCCTAGAAGCCCTGAATGTGTTCAAGGACAGCGGCCTGAAGCTGATCGTCGTCACCCATCAGACCGGCTACCGGGAGTCAGGCGTCCAGCTCTTGACTGATGAGACCAGGTCCAAGCTCGAAGAGGCTGGCGTGATAGTCTACACGGGGACCGACGTCCTCACCGGGGGCGTGGAGGTTGGGATGTCAAGGCAGAGGCCTCCGCAGACAGCTCGGCAGGAGGGGAGGCTGCCCTATATCGTTCCACCGGTATCCACGGTGGTTGCCAACACGTTGAGGCTTTTCAGCCAGGGAGTGAAGGTATGCGTCGAGATAGCCATGATGGCTGCAGACGCGGGTCTAGTGTCTTCGGAGAAGAAGGTGGTGTCTGTCGCTGGGAGTCACGCTGGAAGCGACACAGCCATGGTCTTAACGCCGGCTGAATCGAATCGCATCAGATCAATGAAGTTCCACGAGATACTCGTCAAACCCCTATAGAACTACCCCTAAAATCCATTTTCCTTCTCTTTTTTCACAGCATGTCCATCCAGTGACATCGATGGAGGAAATGTCAAACCTCAAATACCGGGGTTAGCCTCTATTCTCCAAATAGGCTGCCGGAAAATATGGTGCAATGCGACAAGTGTGGTACAGACGTTGACCTGCCCTTCAGGTGTAACTATTGTGGAGGGTACTTCTGCTCTCGGCATCGCCTCCCTGAGTTCCATGACTGTCCTGGCTTCTACCAGGAGAGGCGGACCTCATACAGCGGAGATCCGGGGCCAAGGCCTTCATACGACTACACATATCAACGGCGTAGGCAGAGGACATACTTCAACAACATTTTCAGGTTCAGCGAGAGGGAGATCCGAGACCTGGGCATAGGGCTCCTACTGGTCTCCGCTCTTCCGCTAATGTGGTTCAAGGGGCTCATTTTTGAATTCCCACTGATTTTCGTGGGAGCAGTTATTATTTTCGCTGCTGCTTTCCTGTTGCATGAGATGGCCCACAAGTTCGTGGCCCAGAGATATGGTTACTGGGCAGAGTTTAGGATAAACCAGATGGGTATAATGATCACTCTCCTTTCGTTCTTTTCCCCGATAAAACTTGTAGCCCCAGGGGCAGTCATGATAGCTGGGCGTATGCGCGGCGACGACTACGGGAAGATCTCCCTAGCAGGGCCTTTGACGAACATCGCTCAGGCCATCATTTTCCTCGTTTTAAGCCTTGCTTTCCCCAATAATCAACCAGTTTACTACCTCTCGGTCATAGGACTGTCTATCAACTCGATCCTTGCCTTATTCAATCTACTCCCATTCGGCATGTTTGACGGCGCAAAGATAATGAGATGGGACTGGAGAATATGGCTCGCTACTGCATTACCAACTTTCCTCCTATACCTATAC
>JAUWDP010000225.1 GCA_030608725.1 Candidatus Bathyarchaeota archaeon | reverse complement strand
AGGCTGGGACTGCTTCATCGAGGGGCGGCGCTTCACGGCGATACACGACGGGAAGCCCGTCTGCTGGGCAGGTGAGATCAAGCCGGAGGTCCTCCTGGGCTGGGATCTGGAGATGCCCGTGGCGGTGCTGGAGATGGACATCGACTACATCTTCAAGGCACTCAGGTCCGAGGAGTAAAATCCGACCCTTTTTCTCGTTCCATTTACGATATAGGGAGACTTTAGTAGCCTAAAGGAGGTTAACCTTACTCTATCCAGAACTCCCGGTCCAGGGGCTTCCAGACCTCCACATTCATTGTGGTGTGCTCGAAGACATCCATGTAGTAGGGGTCAACCTTCCTGTACTCCGCGTAGGCCCCCGTGTAGTCCTTCCTCCTCGCCTTGTACTCCTCGAAGGCGGCCAGGCTGTCGTACTCCCAGAGCATCATGTGGCGCTCCGTCTCATCCCCCGCGATGTATTTGACCATGTACCTGAGGCTCTTCCACTCGGGGAAGAGATCCCTGTGCTCGCTGACCCACTTCAGCCAGTTCCTCAGGGCCTCCTCGTGGACCTTCTCCCTGCCGGGCTTCACCTTCCAGGTCTCAACCTCGAATATCGTCATAACTGTTCGAAGATGAATATCGCCCGACTCGGTTTATCATTTTCCCTGGCGGGAGACCCAAGTTTTATACTTCCATCCCAAATCAATCCTGATTCCATTGAGCGAGAGGCCCAGTTTCCCGCCGAGGCTCGCACTCGCAGTCAGCATCGTAGCCGTCTCCACAGCCTCGGTCCTGATACGGATGAGCGACTCGGGGCCCCTCGCCATCGCAGCCTACCGCCTCACCTTCTCGACCCTCATCCTGCTCCCGTACTTCGTGTGGACAGGGGGCCCTGCCAAGCTGCGCAAGCTCAACCAGGGGGAGCTGGTGACTCTCGCAGGCGTGGGGGTTGTCCTAGCCCTCCATTTCGCTTCCTGGATAACGAGCCTCGGTCTCACCTCGGTCGCCAGCTCGGTCATCTTCGTCCACATCGACCCCATCTTTGTTGCAGCCGTCTCCCACTTCTTCTTCGGGGAGAGGATCAACAGGGGAACCCTGGCGGGCATAGCTGTCGCCTTCATGGGAGCCGCGCTGATAGCCTACGGTGACGCTGGGATCGGGCAGGCAAGCCTCTACGGCGACCTCCTCGCCATCGTTGGGGCCATCATGCTGGGGCTCTACATCCTCGCGGGCCGCAGGCTCAGACAGAGACTGGACCTCGTGACGTACGTGACACCGGTGTACGCCGTCTCGGCTGTGACGCTGATAGCCGGCGGCCTCGTCGCGAGGACTCCCATGGGACCCTTCCCCATGAGGGAGTACGCCCTCTTCCTGGCCATCGCCGTCGTCCCCATGATCTTCGGCCACACGGTCTACAATTGGACCCTCAGGTACCTGGAGGCCTCCCTCGTCTCCATCAGCCTCCTGGGGGAGCCCGTGGGGGCCACCATCCTCGCATACGTCTTCCTCAACGAGGCTCCGTCGAGCCTCACGCTTATCGGTGGGACTGTCACCCTCGCGGGCATCTACATATGCATGAGGAACACCCCCTCGACATAGGATGGCCTTGTTTTTAGAGGCTTTTCCGGGGCGTATAGCCTGAAAAGATGGATTAAAAATAGATATCTAGCACAGATAGCCCTGTTTCAGTGGCTTATTCCTTCACAGGCCTCCATAACCCAATTATTAAGGGTAAAGAAAAAGGATATAATCTGACGTTTTTGGGGGATGGTTGATGATGGAAGAACCGCTCAAGAAGCCCTTGTTCATACACTCACAGGACTGGTACATACCAAGCGTCTGCGTAGACTGCCCGGACTTTAACCTCGTGCCCTTGCCCGAAGGAGCCGTAGCCTACTGCAACAGAGTCGAGGCCGACAAGAAGTGCATGTTCGGCCCAGCCGATGAGAGGATGGGGCTGAGGGACGACCTCAGCGCTAGTGAACTTCTGAATATAGATCCTATAGCGCCCATCGAGGCGTATTGAACCAGGTCGGAGCTATTCCGACTTTTTTTTAACACCTCCCCCGTGAACCCCCTCGATACATCCCAAGCTTAATTTTGGCGGAGCACATCCCAATCTGAGGGAGATGAGCGCCAACGCCAGGGTCGCCGAGGTCCTCTACGAGATAGGGGAGATACTCACCATCAAGGGGGACAGGTTCCGCAGCCGCGCCTTCAACATGGCCGCCCAGAGGATCACCGCCCTCACAGACGACGTTAGGAACATCCACGGGAGGGGTGAGCTCGAGGAGATCCCCGGCGTCGGGAAGAGCATAGCCGCGATAATCGTGGAGGTCCTGAAGTCTGGGACCAGCGTCGCCCTCGAGGAGCTACGGGAGTCCCTGCCCCAAGGCGTCCGGGAGCTCATGGCGCTGGAGGGCGTCGGCCCCAAGAGGGCGATGGCCCTCAACAAGGAGCTGGGCATAACCTCCATAGACGACCTGGAGGAGGCCATCAAGGGGCAGAGGATCAGGGGCCTGAAGGGCTTCGGCCCCAAGACCGAGGAGAACCTCCAGAGGAGCATCGAGGAGCACAGGATGATGCAGGGGCGCTTCCTACTGGGCGCCGTCCTCCCCGTCATGGACGAGATCAGGGCGTACATGTCCGAGTCCCCGGCGGTCCTCAAGATCGAGTTCGCTGGCTCAGCGCGGCGGAGGAAGGAGACCGTCGGCGACCTCGACGTCCTGGTGGCATCAGACAAGCACGAGGAGGTCGTGGAGCGATTCGTATCCATGCCCCCGGTCATCAGGGTGCTGGCCCAGGGGTCGACGAAGAGCACCGTGGTGCTTGAGAGGAACCTCCAAGTGGACATCAGGGTGATGGACCCGGGGGACTACGGCGCGGCCCTCCAGTACTTCACGGGCTCAAAGGAGCACAACGTGAAGCTGAGGACCCTCGCCGTCAAGGCCGGGTACAAGCTCAACGAGTACGGCCTCTTCGAGAGGGACACGGACAGGCGCGTGGCGGGGGAGGACGAGGAGGGGATCTACAGGGCCCTGGGGATGGACCTGATGCCCCCGGAGCTGAGGGAGAACAGGGGGGAGATCGAGGCAGCCATGGAGGGGAGCCTGCCGTCCCTCGTGGAGCTGGGCGACATCAGGGGCGACCTCCACCTCCACACAAAGTGGAGCGACGGGAACGCCACCGTCGAGGAGATGGCCACTAGAGCCCGGGGAATG
>JAUWDP010000163.1 GCA_030608725.1 Candidatus Bathyarchaeota archaeon | reverse complement strand
CTCCTCGTCGAAGGGCAGGGGGGTTGGGAAGCCCAGGTGGTGGAGGCCCTCACCGTGCTCCTCCAGAAACTCCTGGTAGATGGTCTCCCCCTCCACGGTCTCCACCAGCTCCAGGGTTATGGGGCCCACCCTCGCGTAGGCGAACTTCAGGGTGTACGCCACGGGCTCTCCCCTGATGCTGGCCTGGGACTCTGGGTAGCTCTTCATCCTCACCTCGAAGGGGCCAATGCCGAACTTCTCCGAGATGTTCTTCGCAGTCTTCTCGACGTCCCTGACCACGACGCAGGCGTGGACTATCTCATTGAGCTGGATCCTGTCCTCGGGGATGTTCCTGACCCTCTCATCTTTGATTACCAATGCGCCACCGAGGATAACTGGGGCTCTATAACCTTAAGAATTCACTTGGTTTGAACATGTGAAAAAACGAGTGAGCGAAAGGAAAACTATGGGTATTTGCGGTGTATTCTACTCGACAGGCTGGCGTATGATCGTCTTGATGTTCTCAGGCTTAGACCTCCGAGGGTCGCTCAGGTAGATCTCGTGGTGGATGCCCCGGAGCCCGTAGCCGCTCTCCTCGATGAACCCGTGGAGGCGCCGGATGGTGGGGCCCTCCTCGCTGTAGGGGCCCAGGTGCATTATCTGGGCGCTCAGGCCCTCGTGGAACGTCTCCAGGACGACGTCGTCAACCATTGGCCCCCTCTTATCCTTGACCTCGGGGCGGATCTCGTCCACCATCCCGGGGGTGATGAAGTCGGGCTGCCTGATCATGGACTTCCAGTTCCACTCCTCCCTGGGAGGGGCGCCCTCCAGGTCGAATACGCCGGGATCGTCCCACCACCAGAGGCCCTCCAGGGCCATGACGGTGAAGTCCCTGCCCTCGGCCTTGCACTTGAACTTGAGGGTGTAGCTGAGGCCGTAGAGGGCCTGGAGGGCGGTGGTGTAGGCCTCGCCTCCGGGCTCGCCCCTGCCGACGATGGTGAGGAAATTCCCCGAGGGGACGTCTATGACCTCGGGTTTCTTCTTAGCCGTATAGTATCGTTTGAACTCCTTGCGGAGGTCCAGCTTGCTCATGGTTAGGGATGGCGTCGACGGGGATTAAAGGGTCTTTGGTCGGATCATGGATTGGCAATTTCCAAGGCGAATGCTTCGAGTTTCTTCAGCTGTTTTGGTTTCATCTTCAGCTCTCCTTTCTCACGGGCGAAGAGGCGGAGCCATCCGACGTACTCGGCGCCGTAGTGCTTGAGCCAGCTCATGGTCTTCTCGTGGCTGGGGAAGCCGCTCTGGGCTGCGACGGTGACTATTGCCACCTTCTTTCCCTGGAATCGCGTGTCGTCGGGGTAGAAGCCGTGGGTGCGGTCTATGAAGTCCTTGAAGACGCCCGGCGGCCCCCACCAGTAGACGGGCGCTCCGAGGATGATCAGGTCAGCGTCGTGCATCTTACCAACGAGCAGGTCCAGGTCGTCGTCCCTGATGACGCACTCTACGTGGGTCATGCAGTGCCTGCAGCCCCTGCAGTGCTCTATATGATAGTCGATGATCTGGAGGAACTCGGTCTCGAGGTCTGGGATTCTCCCTTCCATTTCTTTGAGGGCTGCCTTCAGGGCATCATCCGTGTTCCCGTCTTTTCGAGGGCTGCCTGAGATTGCTAGGACCTTCATGGATAGAGAATGGCCTTAGTTGTATTTCAGGGGAAGCATTATATTCGTCGTCGGATCTCTTGGCTGTTGGCGGGTGAGTGGGGCCTCCCACCCGTTCCGCCATAGAAATCCCGGAGCAGGGAGGCAGATGAGTCAGATAAGCAGCAGGCAGATAGCACTAGTCTCTATCCTCGCGGCGATGTACGCCGTAACGAGCTTCTTCCCGATCAGCGTCTACATCGGCGGCGAGGGGCTGATAACTGCCAACGTCGTCATTCTTCCTGTCATCGCTTACCTTTTTGATCCGGTCTATGCCGCTGCAGCTTCTCTGATCGGAGCGATGGTCATGTTCGCCACCGGTGCGTCTATTACTCCTGTCTACGGCCTGCTGACCCCTCTCGTCACCTTATCTGGAGGGCTCTTCGGCAGCCTCACGAAGAAGAACAGGTTCGCGGCGGTGCCCTTTGCACTGGTAGGCCTGGGCTCCTACCTGTTCTTTAGCAGAGGAACGCCCCTCTGGGCGGTTTTCTATGTTCTGCCGGTGATAACGGCGTTTCTGTCTGGTAGCTCAAGCATCCTCTACATCCTCAACGTCTGCGTCGCCACCACCATCAGCGAGCTCGTGGCCATGGACCTGGGGAGCATCTTCCTCCTCGAGTTCCCCGGCTTCCTCTGGATCATCATCCTGCCCTTCGCCATATACGAGAGGGCGGTCTCGGTCATGGGCTCCTACGCACTGATAAGGGTATTTCAGCGATATGTAGCCCCACTGCAGCGAAACCCTTGATAAACTAAAAATCTCTAATACTTGGAGATAAAGCGTTGAACTCTAGGCTCGTTAGGCTGCTCGGCGCCTTCGGGATCATAACCCCCATCCTGGGCTTCGCAATGATCTCCCTAGCCATCAGCACCGCCCCCTGGTTCAGCTGGACGGGGAACGCGCTGAGCGACCTCGGCGTGAGGGGCCTCACCGCCACCATCTTCAACGGGGGGCTCATGGCGACCGCCCTCTCCATGATGGCCTTCTCAGCAGGGGTCTGGGAGCTCACGGAAGGGAGCACCCTGGGGAGGGCAGGCTCGGGGGCCCTCTTCCTGGCAGCCGTCTTCCTCCTAGGCATCGGCGTCTTCCCGGAGACCGTCGAGCCCCACCACCTCGTCTTCTCGGTGGCCTTCTTCGTCGCCCTCCCCGTCTCCATGTTCGTCCTCTCTGCCCACATGATCAGGAGCGGGATGAGGGATCTGGGATACCTCTCCGTGGCCGCCGGGATCGTGGCCGCCCTCATCTGGGCCCTTGAGTGGGACGGGGTCGCCATCCCCGAGGCGGTCTCGGCCCTCATGGCCGCGGTCATGTCCGTAGTCCTCGGTTACAGGATGAGGAAATGGGGAAAAGACTGACGATGGAACAGATCCTGGAGATAATAGGATCAATCATGTAACTCGGCTAAGCCTGAGAACGTTGGAAGCCTGATCGGAGCGGAGATGGTGAGCCTCCTCCTGTAGAACTACTGCAGGGTCATCGCGGGGACCTCTCACGGATCGGTGTC
This sequence comes from Candidatus Bathyarchaeota archaeon, assembly GCA_030608725.1. Next base: position 855 of record JAUWDP010000163.1, on the reverse strand, counting down.
GATCCTATCAAGCGTTATGTTACAGATCTTCGCAGAGGACCCCACGGCCTAGTATCGGTTTCAGAAACGTTGCATACTAGATCGGTTCGGTTTTGCCGCTCCATGACGCGTCCTACGAAGCATTAAAAAAGCAAGCGGAAACTGGAGACAACCATGGAAACAGCAGTAGGGGCGAAGAAGAGGGAGAGGCTGTTATTCGCTTCTATCGTCCATCCCCGCAGGTCGTCTGAGACGAACGCCCTGCTCCTGGCGGAGAGCATTCGCACCTTTGCGGGTTCTCTCTCAAGAAACCCGATCTGGTTTTTCACGCCGAAACATGGAGAGCCCCTCTCCAAGATGTTCATGGAAAGGCTGCAACCACTAGATGCAACACTGATCCCCTTCGAGATCGACAGAGAGGCCTTGGGGTTCCCCTTCACCGCCGAGGCGCAAGCAGCCGCCCTAGCGGAGTCGAAGGCCCAAGGCGAGGCAGACATCCTCGCATGGCTCAACCCCAACAGCGTCATCCTCCAGGAGCCTAGGGATTTCCTGCTGAGAAACGACAAGAGCCTGGGCTACAGGCCCGTCCATCACACCCTCGTGGGCTCGCGCTTCGACGGGCCCCTAGACCCCTTCTGGACGCTGGTCTACCGATACTGCGGCGTCCCCGGGGACCGGATCTTCCCCATGAGGACCCACGTGGACGACGAGACCATCCGCCCCTACTTCAACGCAGGGTTCCTCATCGCGCGCCCCGAGAGGGGGCTGCTCAAGGCTTGGCGCGACACCTACCTCAGGGTCTACGGGGAGCCCTCTCTCCAGGAGCTCTACCGGCGGGATGGGCGCTACAGGATCTTCGTCCACCAGGCGGTGCTC
>JAUWDP010000329.1 GCA_030608725.1 Candidatus Bathyarchaeota archaeon | reverse complement strand
ACCTCTCGTCCGATCTCAGTCTCCAAGTTTCTCTTCACCGTCTGCACAAACTCGGAATCACTTGGTTCCAAGAATGATGTAGGAGCCGGTGTAGGGCGCTCGTCCCAGGCGAGCTCATAGGTTCCAACGATATCCGCCCGCTTCACCGCCGCCCGGATCTGGTCCGCAGCGTCCTCGACGCTCTCCCCCGGCAGGATATGCCGGTCTACGAAGACCTCCGCCAGCTCGGGCACCAGGATCAAGGTCCCGCCGCCCCTGATGCCGATGACGCAGAGGCTCCCGCTGAGGTCGAACTCCGAGTTGTAGCCTAAATCGATCCCCTCGAGGCGGGACAGCACGCCGACGACCTTCGCGGCATCTGCTACGGCGTTGATGCCCCCTTCGTATGCCGCGTGGACGGTCTTCCCGCGGAACGTTAGGTGGAAAACGTGGCGGCCTCGCTGGCCTATGGTGAGGGAGGCGGGAGCCGAGGGCTCGGGGACCATGCAGTAGTCGCAGCCCTCCAGGAGGCCGGCATTGATGAGGGCGTGGGCGCCCTGGGACCAGTCCTCCTCGTCCGAGGTGGCCGTCACGAGGATCCTTCCTCCCAGCTCCGCCCCCGAGTTGACCAAAGCCTCCACCGCCCCGAGCATGCAGGCCGCGCCGCCCTTCATGTCGTGGGAGCCAAGACCATAGAGGCGGTTCCCCTTGATCGTCGGGGTGAAGGGGTCGGTCTCCCAGCCCTCGAAGGCGTCGAAGGTGTCGAGGTGGAAGTTGAGCATTAATGTTGGCCCATCGGTGGGGCCGTCGATCCACCCTGCGATGGTGTCCCCTGCCTCGTCCACGGGGAGCCGCTGAAGATCGGTGAGACCTAGGGACGCGAGGCGCTCGTAGGTCCAGTCTGACAACTCTTGCTCGCGGCCGGTCACAGAGGGGATGGAGACCAGCGTCTCGGTCAGCTCTACGAGTCTCGACTTGTTGATGAGATCTAGAGGGTCCGGCATCGTGGATTCCTGTGGATGATCTTAAGCCTAACTACGGTCCAAGATAACCCTTTCTCGGGGATAGAAATAGTACTTCTACTTCTCTAGGTACAGGACGCCGTTGATGACCGTCGCGTCGACGATGTCCTCGATGAACCTGACCTGAATCCTCCTGCTGAGCTGCTTCTTCACGTATCTGGGCTCCTTCCCCTCCACGTGGACCTCGACCATCACGTCCCTCCCAAGGAGGAACGAGTCCAGGATGGAGTCGTACGTGCTGGCCTTCCTCACATTTTCCAGAGGTGTCTCGACCTGCCTCAAGCCGAATATTATCTCGGTCATCGTCCCCCGTTGTGTTTGATACGGAGATTAATTATTGTTTTATGTATCGGGGAGCAGTGCCACGAAGAGGTATTAGCCCCTGTTTCTGGCTGCGTCTTTGGAATGCGCTGTAGACCCTTTAAATATGCCAAAAAAATGAGGGTTGGAGAGATTTCAGGGAATCTCCAGATTCTCAGCGGGTTAGAGGGTTTCCTCGAGCATGTCGATGAACTCCTCGGCTTGCCTCATGCCCTTCTCCCAGAACTCCTCGGTCCTGATGTCGAATCCCAGCTCCTTACCTAGCTCCCAGGGCGACTTGCTGGATCCCGCGGCCAGCAGGCTCTTCAGCTTGGGGACGAACGCCTCGCCCTGCTCCTTGTAGAGGCGGTAGAGGGCGAAGACGAAGAGCTTGGCGAAGACGTAGGGGTAGTTGTAGAAGCGGCGGTTGGGCATGTAGTAGTGCACCTTCATGGTCCACTCCCACTTCATCACCTCCAGCCAGTCCACGGCGTCTCCGTAGATCTTGTCCCGGGCTGCCGTCCAGAGGCCTGCGACGGTCTCCCCGTCCAGGAACCCGCCCTCCTTTATGGTGTCGTACATGCTCTGCTCGAAGAAGACCCTGGCGGAGACCTGGAAGCAGCTCATGCCGAAGCCGTCCAGCAGGGTGGCCAGGACGGCCTGCTTCTCTTCCTTCGTGGCGGCCTTGGAGAGGAGCCTCTCGTTGAGCAGGAGCTCGCCGAAGTTGCTGCCGCACTCGGCTATGCAGCTCCCGATCTTGTAGTTGCTGGGCTTCTGGGCCCTGGATC
>JAUWDP010000080.1 GCA_030608725.1 Candidatus Bathyarchaeota archaeon | reverse complement strand
ACTTAGATCATCACTGCCGTAGATCGCCGTGAAGTACTTTCGTAAGACGCCACGATAGAGTCTGACTGTTTTCTCATTACTGTACGTGGACAGGTATGAAAGCGCATTGATGTTAGCTAAATTTGCCCTTTCCATAATAATATATGTGCACACGTTGTATTTATAGTTAACTGAATGTCAACTAAACATTTATACTAGATCGGTGATTGATATCCGGGAAAATTCATGTCTAAACCAGCTCTCAGAGACTTCCAGATGCCCGATGACAGGCAGACGTCGACCTTCTCCATCGTCGCCTACGACCCGGAGAACGGGGACCTGGGCGTGGCCGTGCAGTCCAAGTACTTCATCGTGGGGCCCGTGGTCCCATGGGCTGAGACGGGGGTCGGCGCCGTCGCCACTCAGGCGTTGGTTAACGTCTCCCTTGGGCCGAGGAGCCTTGCCCTCCTCAAGGAGGGGGTGGCGGTTGAGACAGTCGTCAACAGCCTCATGGCGGAGGACGAGGGGCGGGACAGGAGGCAGCTAGGAGTCGTGGACGCCCTGGGAAACGCCTACTCCTACACGGGCAAGGACTGCACCCCATATGCGGGGGGCAAGACGGGAGAGCACTACGCCATCCAGGGTAACATACTCACGGGGGAGGCCGTGATCGAGGCCATGTCGGAGGCCTATGAGGCAGCCCACGGAGAGCTGGCCGAGCGCCTCGTGGTGGCCTTGGAGGCGGGCGAGGAGGCTGGCGGGGATGCTCGGGGTAGCCAGTCCGCCGCACTCCTCGTGGTGAGGTACGGGGCAGGCAGGGCTGGATACGGCGACCGATATGTTGACCTCAGGGTCGACGACCACGCGGCGCCTATAGTCGAGATGAGGAGGCTCCTCAACCTTCACTACTCCAACAGTCTAGTCAGCCGGAGTCAGAGCCTCATGAACGACGAGAAGAGTGAGGAGGCCCTCGAGATCGCTCTCAAGGCCGTGATCCTGAGCCCTGAGAGCGATGTAGCCCACCTCGCCCTCTGCAGGGCCTTCTACCTGAACGGTGCTAAGTCAAAGGCCGTCGAGGAGTATCAGATAGCCAAGGCCCTCAACCCAAAGGTCGACTTCAGCGTCAACAGGCTGGACCGGTTGGCCTTCATCTTAGAGGATGAGGCGTTCAAGGAGTCCGGGGAAGAGGAATAGAACTACCCGGTGTACTCGGGTCGAGCGGCGGTCACCAGTGTCACCTGTTCGATCGCGCCCGATCTCCAGACCGTCAGTATAATCCCCTGATCTGGGGAGACGTGCTCCGCGATGTAGGCGTCCCAGTCCCCCCACGTCCTGATCTCTATCCCATCGATGGCGATGATTATGTCCCTAGCAGTGTATGCAGGATCTCCCAGACTATCCGTTGTCTCGATGGCAGCTTCGAGGCTCGCTTCCTCGGCTGGGTAGCCCTCCATAACCTCCATGACGATGATGCCATGCTGATGAGTGTCCACGTTCTGCAGGTTCAGCGATGTGACGATGTCGGGGTTCAGGACGTATCCGAAGAATCCCACGAGGGGATGCACGTAGATGCCTTCTTCTACTATCGAGTTCGCGACCCGGTCCACGATGTTGGATGAGACGGCGAAGTTGATGCCGTAGATGGTGCCAGCGTTGGTGATGCCCAGGACGTTCCCGTCGAGGTCGAAGAGGGGTCCCCCGGAACTCCCCGGGGCGATGGTGACGTCCAGCTGGAGGACGGGCACGATGATGGGGGGGATGTCCAGCTTCTCGTTGACCTGACTGATGATCCCCGAGGAGAGGGCTCCATAGCTCCCCAGCGGGTTGCCTATCGCCACCGCCTCCTGCCCGATCCAGATCAGCGACGAATCCGCCAATGTCAGTGGTACCGAGTCGACAGGTGCCTCCTCGACTCTCAGGACGGCCACGTCCGAGTAGGGATCCGAGCCGACGACGGTGGCCATAGTCCAGGAGCCATCGTAGTAGCCGATGTTCGCCTCCTCCGCCCCGTCCACGACGTGATGGTTGGTGACGATGTAGTTCCTGCTCCTCCACATGAAGCCGGAGCCCTGCCCAGCCGTAGTCGTTATCTTAACAACGGAGGCCCTCCGGGCCTCGTAGACGCTCGAGGGGGTCCTCTCAAGGCTGTCCTCCACCTTCTCGTCGATGGCTGAGACTTCGGCGCTCAGCGACTCCAGTTCGTCTCGTAGGCTCGAGTTGAAGCCTGAGATCTCCCCGGTCACGTCCTCGAGGGTCGTCTCAAGGGAGGACAGCTCATCGAGGCTCTCTTGGAAGCCTGCCTCGAGTCCATCCAGCCTGTCTGCTATATCATCCTCGACTTCCGAGACGTTTCCCTGAAGGCTCGTAATCTCGTCTTGGAGGCCGTCGAGGCTGGAGACGACGTCGTCGAGATCGTCCCTCAGCTCGGTGATGTTCTCCAGGGTAGCGTACTGCTCCCTCTGCAGGTCGATGTGGTTGAACAGAAGGTAGGTGTTGGCACCCGAGATTACCACTGCGATGATGATCAGGACGGTTAGGATCTGGTTTTGTCGCTGAGACATTGAGTTCTATCTGTTTTCGTCCGGTATATACCTTATTTCCTGATTTCAGAGGAAGGGAGTGCTCTTCGGGTTAATGTGGGCGCCGTTGAGCATCACCCCCTTTAGGGACGTCCTGATCGCGGAGATCTCCTCCAGGGGGTCCTCCCTGAGGAAGAGCAGGTCGGCGTACTTCCCCTCCTCGACTGTGCCAAGCCTGTCCTCGACCCCTACACTCTTTGCGGCGTTCAGCGTCCCAGCCTGGACGGCCTGCTCCGGGGTCATCCCCCACTCCACCATGTACTCCAGGTCACGGGGGTTGTCGCCGAAGAGATTGTCGGGCATCCCGGCGTCAGTGCCCATGGAGATGATCACCCCCCTCCCCAGGGCCTTCCTGAAGTTGGGTTCGGTCTCCTCCCAGATCCCCGTGGTTATTATCCTGGCGTGGACGCCCCCCTCGTCCAGGTGCTCAAGGTGGCCGCAGAAGGTCTTCAGCGTGGGCATGAGGATTATATTCCTCTCCTTCATGGTGGCTATGTGCTCGTCGGTGAGGGTCTGGCCGTGGACGATGACGTCCGCCCCGGCCTCGATGGCGTTGGAGATGCCCTCCTCGCCGTAGCAGTGAGCGTGGACCTTCTTACCGCACTTGTGGGCCTCCTCTGAGCAGGCCCTCATCTCCTCCACTGTGAGCTGGGGGTGGCGGGGGCCGGTGTGGGGGCTCGAGATGGCCCCGGTGGCGCCGAGCTTGATGAAGTCGGCCCCGTGGTACATTAGCAGGCCTCTGGCGACCTTTCTGGCGGAGTCAGCCCCGTTGACCTCAAGCCTGAAGCCGGGCTTCTTGCTCCTGCCACCGGTCATGGTGATCATCTCCCCGCTGACGAACATCCTGGGACCCATGGCGACACCGTCGTTGATGGCGTTCCTAACCGCGAAGGCGACGTTTCTGATCCCGCCGGCGTCAGCCAGGCTAGTGACTCCCGCCAAGAGAGCCCTCCTGGCGTTCTCCGCCCCCCTGACGGCCTGGTACTCGTCCGACCTCTCCTCGGGGTCCGGCTTCGCCCCGTACCTGACATGGACGTGGGCGTCGAAGAGCCCGGGCATGACGCACATATCGGACAGATCCAGGGAGTCAGCGTAGCTCCCCTCAAGGCCGCCTGATGTGACCTCCCTTATCACGCCCCCAAGGATCCCCACCTCCACGCCCTCGAGGACCCCGCCGTCTCCGACGATGAGCTTCCCTACGCTGAGCCCGACGCTTGCACCGACCTTCATTTCATCTGGAAAGTGGAGCAGCAGAATAAAACATGTGGGGCGTCTGGTGGAGGGGTCTAAAGATAAATACGGTTAGACCTCCTTTCATGCGATTATTATGTCCGAGTTCGATGTTCTCATCAAGAACGCCCAGATCGTCGACGGCTCCGGGAAGGCTCCCTACAAGGGCTCCATCGGCGTGAAGGGCGGAAAGGTTGTAGCGCTGGGAGACGTGAAGGGCGACGCCGTGAAGACCGTAGACGCCAAGGGGCTCTACGCCTCCCCAGGTTTCATCGATGCCCACAGCCACGGCGACGGCTCAATCCTGTTCTACCCGCTGTGCAACAACTACGTTATGCAGGGAGTGACCACCTTCATCGGGGGCCAGTGCGGGGGCTCCCCGGCGCCCGTGGGGGAGATGAGCAGCCTCCCCGGGCTGACCCGGGACTACCTCCAAGAGCTTGAGCCCCACAAATACTACCCTGAGAAGACGGTCTTCCCCATCGAGGAGGTGAAGGCCCTAATGGAGAATAAGTTCGGCTGGAGCATAAGCTGGAAGACCATGGGGGACTGGTTCAAAGTCGTGGAGGAGAAAGGGGTCTCCATGAACTGTGCGCCCCTCGTAGGCCACGGCACCGTCCGTCTCAAGGTGATGGGGAATGACTACAAGCGCCACAGCACCGAGGATGAGCAGACGGAGATGGATACTCTCATCAAGGAGGCGTTGGACGAGGGCTGCATCGGCTTGAGCAGCGGCCTCGACTACGACCCCAGCGTCTGGGCCCACATGGACGAGGTGAACGGCCACGTCGCCATCCTCAAGGAGTACGAGAACGCCGTTTACGCCCCCCACTGGAGGAGGACGGGGCGGAGGAGGGACGTCAAGTTCGGGGACACCCGGAGCAACAAGGTGGACGGCCTCCTGGAGTCCATTAACACGTGTAGAGTCACAGGGGTTCCCACCCATCTGGCCCACCTGACGCCGGGTTGGAGGATGGTGCCCGAGGGGAACGACATGATGGAGGAGATGAACATGAAGGCCACACTGAGGTTCATTGACGATGCACGGGAGGAGGGGCTGGAGCTAACATACGATGCGATGCCCTGGTTCATCTTCGGCGGCTTCAGCGTGATGCCCTACCTGAGCAGCCTCCTCACCCCCTGGCTCAGGGAGCAGGGGAGCAGGGAGAAGTTCAGCGAGTGGCTGAAGGTCCCCGACTACAGGAAGGAGGTCCAAGACGCCATCTCAGGCGGAAAGTGGTTCATCAGGCTCGCCTACAACCCCAACACCAACCCCCAGTGGGCCGAGAACATCTGGGTCGTCAAGCACAAGTCACCCAACTGCGACATGAAGAACATCGCCCAGATCGCCGGTGAGCGGGAGAAGGGGCTGATGGAGACCTACTTCGACCTCATCTGCGAGGACCCCGACGGCCGAGGGGTGGCGGTGGGCGTCGCCGAGAGCGGCAACTTCCCGTGGAAGCCCTACAGGGCGCTGTTCTTCCAGCACCCGGCGGGCTGCCTCAGCCTCGACCAGTCGGTGGTGGACCACACACGGCAGTCACCCAACCCGCCTTACTCGATGCCCGGCCTCAATCCGTTCAGCGCCTTCCCCGGTTTCCTGATAAAGTTCGTCCGGGAGATGAAGATCTTCACCCTGGAGCAGGCCATCAGCAAGATCTCCACCACGGCGGCCGAGCAGCACAATCTTAAAACCAAGGGCAAGATACTCCCCGGCTACGACGCGGACATCACCGTATTCGACTTGGACGGCCTGAAGATAACCGGTGATGCAGTGGAGCCTCGGAGGTACCCTGAAGGCTTCGAGTACGTCTTCGTCAACGGTGAGGCCGTCGTCGAGAAGGGGAAGCACACGGGGGCCACACCTGGGAAGATCGTCAAGAGGAGCAGTTAGGCTCCCACTCCTTTTTCTTGATCGTAAGTGTCAATTACACAGACTCTCCTAATCAGATACGATAGTTTATGTGCGCGTCATTCTTGGGTGGAGACCTCTCCGGATTACCGAGGCTCAGAGAGGTCGAGAGGAGGAGGATCTCCAGCTACGACAGGACCGGCGGGAACAAGGACTACATCGTGGTCCCCGCCGGGGAGACGGCGGTCCTCGCCGAGATGGAGGGAGC
>JAUWDP010000327.1 GCA_030608725.1 Candidatus Bathyarchaeota archaeon | reverse complement strand
GGACGTGATGTGGATCACGAAGCTCAGGTACAGGATGGACGGGATGGGCTACTACCCCTACACCAGGAGCCACCTCTTCACCGTCAGCGCCGATGGAGGGGAACCCCAGCAGCTGACCAGTGGTCCCTACGACGTCTCCTCGGCGGACTGGTCCCCCGACGGAGGGGAGATAGCATACGTCGCCAACATGGAGGACGGCGACTACACTCGGATACGGGACGTATTCATCATCCAGTCAGAGGGAGGATCACCTAGGAAGCTGACCGACGGGAGGACAATGATACGCTCCGTGGCGTGGTCCCCCGACGGAGATCTACTCGCCTACACGGGGAGAATACCCGTTGACCCAGGTCATCCGATGTACGGGAACACTGATATCTGGGTCATACCCCCGGGAGGAGGGGCGACGCGTAATCTTACGTCGTCATTCGATAGGACCGTGGGGGCGTACGGCTCAAGCGTCTTCTGGGGGGACGCTGGGCAGATCTACTTCAGGGCTCCCAACCATGGGGCCTACAATCTCTACAGGGTAAGCGTGGATACAGGGGATGTTGAGCCCGTAATTGAAGGAAAGAGGACCCTTGCATCTTTCAGCCTGAGTGGGGACGCCTCCCAGATAGCCTTCGCTGCCACCGACGCCACCTGGCCCCAGGAGGTCTGGGTCCACGATGCCGGGGACTCGAGGCGGCTCACGAGCCTAAACTCCGAGGTCATGGAGGCCTGGAGTATAAGCGAGCCCGAGGAGTTCTGGTTCACCGCAAGTGACGGCGTCGAGGTCCAGGGATGGATCGTCAAGCCTTGGAGCTACGAGGAGGGCAAGAAGTACCCCATGATACTGGAGATCCACGGTGGCCCCCACGGAGCCTACGGCTTCAAGCTGGGCACCGCTGAGCACGAGTTTCAGCTCCTCGCGAGGAACGGCTACGTGGTCGTCTACACGAACCCCAGGGACAGCATAGGCTACGGCGAGGAGTTCGCCGGGATAGCCGAGGGGAGCTGGGGAGGCAGGGACTTCAGGGACCTGATGCAGGCCGTCGACCACGTCCTTAAGGCCTACCCCTTCATCGACGAGGAGAGGCTGGGGGTCGCCGGGGGCTCCTTCGGGGGCTTCATGACGAACTGGACAGTGGGCCACACGGACAGATTCAGTGCCGCCGTCACGATGCGGTCCGTCTGCAACTGGTACAGCCAGGTGGGCACCAGCGACGTGAGCTGGGGGCACACAGGCGTCGGGGCTGGCGACGAGCCCTGGGAGATCCCCGAGCGCTATCTGGAGCTCAGCCCCATAACCTACGTCGACAAGATAAACACGCCGCTGCTCATAATCCACTCCGAGTACGACTACCGTTGCCCCCTGTCCGAAGGGGAGCAGCTCTACTACGCGATGAAAAGACAGAAGAAGGAGACAGAGTTCATCAGGTTCGCCAACAATAGCCACGGGCTGGGACGCACGGGGAAGCCCTCCCTGAGGACGGAGAGGCTGAGGCACATCGTCAGGTGGTTTGACAGGTACCTGAAGTAGCCCCTAGAAACCCATCAAGCTCAACAGTTTTTTTTACATTTTATAACAATGTGTTGATATGGCTAGTGGACTATTTCCGTGCTAGAGCCATAAATCGCCGACATCCATCGCGCTCAAAGAGATAACATAAATACAGAATGATTTCTAGTTACTTTCATGTTTGACAAAGAAATATCCACTGATGTCCTGGTCATAGGCTCTGGCATAGCCGGCATGCGTGCCGCTATACAGGCGAGGAAGTACGTTCCGGACGTCACGATCGTGGATAAGACCCTCTTCGGAAGGCAGACCCTGTCCAGCATGGCGGGTGGCACCACGGGGCTCGTCGAGGGCTACTGGTCGTTCACCCATCCTCAGAGCGTTGACGAGTTCACGGCATTCCACATAATCTCCAACGCGTTCGCCGTCACCGGGATCAGGGAGCAGGAGCTGGAATACGTCGCCGCCAAGGAGGTCGTGGTTAGACAGGACGAGCTGAAGGAGTACGGGGTGCTCAACCCAAGGGGGCAGAAGAGCTACGGCCCACCCGGTCGAGTCGGCTGGGCCAACATCGGCCCCATGGTGGAGTACGTCAAGAACAGCGACATAAAATGCATC
>JAUWDP010000310.1 GCA_030608725.1 Candidatus Bathyarchaeota archaeon | reverse complement strand
CTCATGAACACACTGCTGTTCTGCGATCTAAGCGACCTCTCATTTGAGAGGATCACCCTGGCCCGGATGGAGAACTGCCCCGTCTGCGGGAGCGAACCTCGCTCCCAGCTTTCCCCTATAAAACATGAGCCGCTCCAGGAGGTCTGCGGCAGGGAGGGGCGGAGGGTGTTCGTCTTCGAGCCTGATGAGGGCGTCAGCATCGATCTCAAAGCCTTGAACAGGAGCCTCGAGGAACAAGGATTCAACGTTGATGTCAGGGCAAAGCTCGGTATTACCTTCTCAAGAGGTCCAGTGAAGGGGAGTATTCTAGTGAGTGGGGTAACAATTCTCGAGGGCTTTAACAGCAGCGATGAAGCCGTTAGGCTCCACGATACCCTGATAAAATCCTAGCTCGCGTCACTTGCCCTTTACCGCGGTGGCGACTATCAGCCCTCCGAGGGCAAGCTCATCTAGATCCGCTCTCCCTATGATGTCGGTCATCATCCTCTCGTAGCCCCTGTTCACGGGGAGGGAGAGATAAGTCTTGTACAGGAGGCTCCACGGGTTCCTGTAGCCATACCCCGCCATAATACCGCCAATAGCAGGAACAATGTACCGCATGTAGAGGAGCAATCCATTCCTGACCAGCCAGTTGTTCGGCCTCCCGATGTCGACCACCAGGAGACCCCCTCCTTCCCTCAAAGCAAACGAGATCTCCCTCAGAGCTTTCTCCTTCTCGGGTGTGTCCCGCAGGGCGTATGCTCCCGCCGCGAACGATACTATTCCCTCCCTGAAGGGAAGAGCCTCGAAGATCGCCCGAACGAACCCGACACCATTCTCTCTATTACGCGCTCTACCGACCTTCAACATCCTGTCGGAATAGTCGAGGCACACAAGGAACCCGTCCAGGGCCTCGCACAGCATCGGCGTGAAGTTCCCGGGTCCCGAGCCAAGCTCCAGGCCCACGCCCGTCTGAGGCCCCGCTTTCTCTAGGCCTTTCTTTCGGGCTTTTTCGTCCTGGAAGAAAGAGATGACGTGGTTCACCCTCTCGTAGTCTTCGATGATGGACTCGAGGGCGTCCTCAACCTCCCACCAGACCGACATAACGCCTCAGCCGCTCCCTTCCATACCCCGGTTGCGCCTCATAAATGCGTTGCATAACGGAGCCGTGATGAAAGTTTAATTAATACTGGAATCGAGAATAGTTGAACCATGTCAACCGACAGTCTCAGCTTCCTCGAGGAGGTTAAGCCCCGGATAGTCATGTTCTGCGGTAAGGGAGGCGTCGGCAAGACGACATGCGCCTCCACAACAGCCGTACACTTCGCCTTGAAAGGATACAGGACCCTCCTGATATCCACCGACCCAGCCCCCTCCCTCTCCGACATGCTGGAGCTGGACGTACGCGGCAAAGTCACCCCGGTCCTTTCAGTGGAGAATCTGGAGGCCGTCGAGCTCGACTACGACAGGGTCGTGGAGATGTGGAAGGAACGCTTCGGCGACGAGGTCTACGAACTCATATCCTCGTTCCTCCCCGTCGAGGAGGACATCATCGAGTACGTGGCCGGGGCACCGGGGATAGACGAGGAGTTCGCCCTCAGCTACGTCTACGACCTATACATCAACGAGAAGTACGACATCATCGTCTGGGACACGGCCCCCGCCGGAGGTACCCTTTCGCTCCTCAAGCTACAGGACACTTTCTACACGCACCTAGGGGAGGCGGCGAAGCTCTACGTGAAGGTGAGGAGCGCCCTGAGTGCCCTCACTGAGGGTAGAGCCCAACGGGATCCCCTGAAGATAATCAAGGAGTGGGAGCACCTGGCCCAGGTGGTGCTCGAGATGCTGAAGGACGAGGGCACCCAGGCCTACCTCGTCACGATACCAGAAGCCCTCGGCGTGAACCAGACCCAGAGGATTGCCAACGACCTCGAAAAGTTTGGGCTCCACATAGGCGGCGTCATCATAAACAATGTGCTCACAGAGGAAGCGGCCAACACCGGTTTCTACAGGAGCCGCAGGGAGATGCAGCTCAAATACGTCGAGGAGATCGAGAGGACCTACAGCGATGCAATGCCCGTCGTGAAGCTGTCCCTGCAGCCCTTCGAGGTAAAGGGCGTCGAGGCGCTGAGGAAGGTGGAGGAGCTCCTCTTCAAGTAGTCCCCTACTTTCCTCTCGCCATTCTCAGAAGGTATTTCAGGGCGCCCTTTAGCCTGAGCCCCGCCGTGCCAGGCATCCTGAGCTCCCTCTTGGCGTAGTCCGTGTTCCTCATGGCCTCCTCTATCTCCCCCTTCAGCCTCCTGTACTCCTGGGCCCTCTCGG
>JAUWDP010000211.1 GCA_030608725.1 Candidatus Bathyarchaeota archaeon | reverse complement strand
GACGGCGTAAAGGACGACCTGCTGATAATATTCAGGAACAACGCCGCGTTTGAGGTGGTGCCCAGCGCCAAGAACGAGGAGATGCAGGTGGTCCTCTCCTATCCTGATAAGAGGATCATGGAGAGCGGCTGGCTCATCGGAGAGGAGCACCTCAGCAGGAAGGCGGCCCTCATCGACGCCAAGAAGGAGAAGGGCAGGGCGATCCTGTTCGGCTTCTCACCCCAGTTCAGGGCGCAGACCGACGCCACGTTCAAGCTCTTCTTCAACTGCCTCATCGGCTGACACCAACCTTTCTATATATTTTTTCTTAACAGTCAATACTAGTTTATAGAATCGAAGGGATTTTATATTCAAGCAATGTAGCTAAAGAGAATCGTGATCGAAAATGCCAGTTGAAAGATTCGCCAAGAAGGAATTGATACCCTCTCTCCAGGCCCGCAGGGGCGGAGGGACCCGAGCGAGGATGGGCCCCATGGAGGGCATGATCAACCTGGGCGCGGGGGATCCCGACTTCAACCAGCCCGAGTTCATCAACAAGGCCGTCTACGATGCCATGAAGGAGGGATACACACACTACTCCTTCGGCGGCGATCCGGAGTTCAAGCAGGCCATCGCCAGCTACTACAAGAAATACGGAGTGGACGTCGATCCTAACACCCAGATCGTCATCGAGTCCGGTGGCAGCCAGGCCATATTCAGGTCCTTCGGGGCCATCCTGAACCCGGGGGAGGAGATCCTCATCATGGACCCTGCCTACGGAGGCTACAGGGGACCGGCCGCCTACTTCGGCGCGACTATGACCAGAGCCAAGCTGACCAAGGGGAAAGACGGCCTCTTCAGGCCTGACATGGACAACATCAGGGCCGCCATCACCGACAAGACAAAGGCTATGCTCATCTGCAACCCCGACAATCCCTGTGGGACCGTCTACACGGAGAAGGAGCTCAAGGAGTTGGCCGAGGTCGCCGTTGAGAAGGACATCGTCCTCATCGCGGACGAGATCTACACGGAGTTCACGTGGGGCGATAGCGTGCACAGGCCCATAATCAACCTGCCGGGAATGGAGGAGAGGACCATGGTGCTCATGAGCTTCTCCAAGACCTTCGCCTGGACGGGCTGCAGGGCGGGCTACATCATCGCGGGCCCCGAGCTCACGAGGGTGGTCAACGCCGTGCCCACGGGGATCTGCTCGATGCCCGTCGCCTTCCAGAGGGCGGGGATCAAGGCCCTCAACGATGGCTGGGACTTCGTCGACGAGATGAAGGCGGAGTACAAGAAGCGCATCGAATTCATGGCGCCACGCCTGTCCGAGATAGAGGGGATAACCTGCCCCTACCCCGAGGGCGCGTTCTACCTCTTCGCTGACATCTCTGAGCTGGGGGTGCCCTCAGCCAAGTTCTCCCAGGACCTCTTCGCAAAAGAGAAAGTGCGCTGCGCATCAGGCAGCGGGTATGGTGAGAACGGTGAGGGACACGTCAGGTTCGCCCTGGTGAGGCCGGTTGAGGCCCTGGCAGAGGCCTGCGACCGCATCGAGAAGTACGTCAAGAGCCTCCCACCTAAGGCCCCCAGCGCCTACCCCTAGACACCCCTTTTCTCCCTTTTTATCATCTATAATAGCGAGTCAGCTCTTACGGGCCAGCCTCTCGGCCGCCTCTCTCGCTGCCTGAAGTGGAGGGGCGATGTCGTCGGGGATCGGGCACATGTACGTCCTGCCCTGAAGCCTCTCCGAGAACTCATCCCTCGCCTTCTCGATGAGCGCCGGATTCATTAGCAGGTCCAGGGCCGAGCCGGCTATGGTCTTCGAGGCGAAGATCAGGCTCTTGTGCCCTATGCTTGTCCCGCTGCAGGCTACGGCTTGCCACGCGTGGCCGGGTGCTCCGAGGACGAAGGTGGTGGTTGAGAACTCCATGGTGGGTGTGTTCCAGCTCACGTCGGAGACGTCCGTGGACCCCATATTGACCTCCCCTTCATCCCAGGCGTCGAATATCTCGGAGACGAGGTCAACGTCGACGTACTTGTCCCAGTTTGGGAGCTTCATGCTCCTCAGTCTGTCGACCTTCTGCTGTCGGGGCACGGATTCGGAGATTTCATGTGCGAACTCTAGTTCCTCCTTCGTGTATTCAGGGGCTCCAATCTCCCTCATGTTGGCGACCACCAGCTCGCTGAGGGTTCTGTTGGGGATCTTGTTGCTGCAGCCGCAGAGGTAGTCGATCTTGAGGGCGGTCTCGGTCATCATGGCGGCGCCCTCCGCGATCTTCTTTATCCTCCCGTAGATGGGCTCCAGCTGGTCGTTCTCGGGAGCTCTGATGTAGTACCAGCTGCGGGCGTAGCCGGGGACGACGTTGGGCTGGTCGCCGCCGTCCTCGGTGATGTAGTGGATGCGGGCCTTGTCGATGACGTGCTCCCTGAGGTAGTTTACGCCGACGTTCATCAGCTCCACGGCGTCCAGGGCGCTCCTCCCCTGCTCGGGGGAGCCCGCGGCATGGGAGGTCTTCCCGTAGAAGTGGAACTTTACGCTGTAGACGGCGTTGCTGCTCTTCAGCCCAGCCGTGTTCACCGAACTCGGGTGGTGGCTCAGCGATGCGTCCACGTCGTCGAAGAGACCGGCACGTGCCATGAATGTCTTGCCGTCGTAGTTCTCCTCGGCGGGTGAGCCGTAGAACCTGACGGTCCCATTGAGGCCCCGTTCCTCCATCGCATACCTCACGGCGACGGCCCCCGCCATCCCCGAGACGCCATGGATGTTATGCCCGCAGCCATGTCCGGGCGCGCCCTCCTCCATGGGGTCCCTGTAGGGGACCTTCTTCTGGGAGATGCCGGGCAGAGCGTCGAACTCCCCGAGGACGGCGATGACGGGCTTCCCGCTCCCCCAAGACGCCACGAACGCGGTGGGCATACCGGCCACGCCCCGTTCCACGTTGAATCCATGGGTCTCAAGCTCGTCGGCAAGAAGCTTTGAGGATTTCTCCTCCATGAGCCCCAGCTCAGCGTAGTCCCAGATGGCGTCGCTTATCTCGGTTAGCTTACCTCGGTTCTCGTCTATCCAGTTCCATGCTTCCTCTTTCATCTCACGCATCTCAATATACAGAGCAGTTAATGGAAATGAGACTTTTGATTAATGCACACGAAAAAGTTGGGAGGTTTTAGGTTATGATTACCTCGTCGAGCTTCATCCTCTGTGACTTGATGGGGGCCTCGTCGGGCCAACCGACGATGATGTGATTGCGGCTCACGAACTCGTCATGGAGGCCCAGATACTCCCGCACCCTCTTTTGGGTCTCCTCCCCGTGAGTGAGCCAGCAGGCGCCGAGGCCCAGGGCGTGGGCCATGAGGCAGATGTGGTCGGCGGCCGCTGCGGCGTCGT
>JAUWDP010000229.1 GCA_030608725.1 Candidatus Bathyarchaeota archaeon | reverse complement strand
GCTCCTCACCCGCGGACCCTACGAGCGGGTCCGCCATCCCTTCTACTCAGGCTTTCTGGCCCTCGCGCTGGGTCTTGTTTTGTTGTATCCGGTCTTCGAGACGGTGTTGCTCGCGATTTTCTCCGTGGGGGGTATATTGTTCTTCATTCCGAGGGAGGAAGAGTTTCTCCTTGAGCAGTATGGGGAGGACTATAGGGAGTACATGAAGAAGGTCCGCTGGAGGATTATTCCAAGGATCTACTAGGAAAATCTGGGTAGATGAGAAAAGGGGGTTACTCTCTGATGGTCTTCAGGTCATGGACCTCGACTGCGCCCAGGTACATCTCCGTCAACTGCGGGTGGTTCAGGAGTTCCTCTGCGCTCCCTTCGAAGGTGAACTTACCCCCCCGCATCATGTATGAGTAGTCCCCTATCTCGAGAGCCCGGCGGGCCCTCTGCTCGACGACGACCACGGGCAGTCCGGTGGTCTCGGCCATCTCCTCCAGCTTCTTCAGGACGTCTGTTACCAGCTTGGGCATCAGACCTGCGGTAGGCTCGTCCACCAGCATCACCTTAGGGTCCCTCATGAGGACCATGCTCTCCGCGAGCATCTGGCGCTCCCCGCCGCTAAGGGTTCCGGCGTCCCTCTTCATGAAGCCCTTGAGGACGGGAAACAGATTGAGGACCATCTCCAAATTGTCCTGAATCATATTCTCATCTTTCATGATGTATGCCGCCATCATGAGGTTGTCCTCGACGCTGAGGTGGCTGAATATGTTTCCCACCTGGGGCATGTAGCCGATGCCAAGCTGTGTACGTTCATGAGGGGGCAGCTGGGTTATGTCATTTCCCTCGAAAATGATTTGTCCCGAGTAGACTGTGACCAAGCCCATGATTGCCTTCAGGAGAGTCGTTTTTCCAACGCCGTTGGGCCCCACGACGACGGTGACTTCCCCGTGTGACGCTTTGAACTCCAAGTCGTATATGACGTGGATGGGCCCATACCCTGCGTTGAGTTGTTTCGTTTGTAGGATCTCTACCATCTCACTCACCCAAGTATGATGTTATGACCCTTGGGTCCGCGAAGACTTCTTCAGCCGTCCCCTCGGTCAGCAACTTTCCCCTGTCCATAGCGAAGACGTGATCCGCGTACTGGGCGGCGACTTCGAGTCTGTGCTCGATGACTAGGAATGTGATGCCTAACTCGTCCCTGAGTCTGAGTACGTGGCTGAATATCTGGTGGCACAGCTTCGGGTCGATACTCCCCACGGGCTCATCCAGCAGGATGGTCTCGGCGCCGCACATGAGGGCTCTTCCTATTTCGAGGAGCTTGAGCTCACCGCCGCTCAGGGTGTTCGCCGGCATGTTCCAGACATGCCTCAGGCCCAGGACCCTGAGAAGCTCCGAGGCTCTCCTGACGGCGCTGATCTCGCTGTCGACCCAGGTCGGCTTGAACAGGGATAGGAAGATGTTTTCACCCGCATTATCCGGCAGAGCCACGAGCATGTTCTCAAGCGTGGTGAGGCTCAGGAAGGGGGAGGCTATCTGGAAGGTCCTGACCAGTCCCCGCCTCGATATCTTGTACATGTCCTCACCGGTTATGTTGGCGTTTCGATAGTAGACGTTCCCTTCCTCGGGTTTGTATATGCCTGAGACACAGTTTACCAGCGTCGTCTTCCCGCAGCCGTTGGGCCCTACGAGGAGGAAGATGCCCCCTTCCTTGAGGCTGAAGCTTATGTCATCGACGGCGGCGAACTTGCCGAAATATTTCCTTACGTTCTCTATCTTTAGTACTTCGGACATCGGTATCATCTCCATATTTATTTCTGTATTATATATTGTTTCGGAAGACATTATTAAAATTCTATCTCTTGTCTTAATAAATATATAAAAAAAATGAAGGTTTTTATGCTTATTGGCCTGGTGGCTCGAAGCCCAGCCTGTCTGTGTACCATTCGACGGTGCCGTAGTTAGTGAAGTATTTGCCGTAGTTGACATGCTCTGTTTTGTCGCCGACTGTGCCGTAGCCCCAGATCTCGTAGTCGGGTGGGAACCTGTCGCCGTCCTCGTTGAGTTTGCACCATCCGCTTGTGCCGTAGTGCTTCTCAGTTATCGGATCGATGAAGGGTATTATATCCTCAGCAACCACGCCCTGGGTCTCAAGGACAGCTTCGAGTAAACACCATCCTATGTCGTATGTGCAAGCCTGATAGTAGCCCAATACTTGACTCACGAGTGGGAAGTTTGTTGCGTTCAGCTCTCTGTACTTCGGAGAGATGCCTGGAGCCGCTAGGGTGCTGGGGATCTGTAGGTGAGCCGCTTGCGTGGGCGCGTCGTCCCTTATACGCTGCGTGATGGCCGTTCCATCGGTGCCGAACCATCGAACCTCGTTGTAGATCGTGGGGTATGCGTCTGCCTGAGTAATCATTATGGCTACCTCGGAGAAGCCAATCACCAAGATAGCGGAACGCTCAGCACCGTACTCAGCTACCATTTCTAATGCAATGCCCTCTAGTGTCTGCAAGTCAGAGGCGAACTCCTTCGACTCGGGATTGTAGGAAAGCCTCCAACCTGACTCCGATACCATGCCTCTATCCTCGAGCTCTGGCACAAGCAGGTTGTAAATTCCATCTGCCCAAGGGTCGACTCTTTGAATGACAGCTACAGCCTCTATGCCCCATTGATAAAGCATCTCAGCTATGGCATCAGACTGCACGACGTCAGTCGGGCACATCCTATAGCAGTTGTCGTCTGGGATCGCAAGAAGTGGCGATGTGGAAGACGGGCTGAACATCAACATTTTGTTCTCATTCACGTATGGTAGCGCCGACTGGCACTGAGAGGACCAACGACCTCCGATTACGAGGTCTACATCGACGGCGTGGAATCCTTGGACTTTCTCCAGGTGTATGGCTGGTGTTTCCAATGCGTTGTCGTTGAGGATATCGACCTCAGCGTCATAGCCGAGCAAGTCCAGATATGCATTGAGCCTTGGAACGAGAATCTCATCAACTAATGGCGTATATGTCTCCAAGTTGGCATCGTCCGACCAAATGTTGCCAAATTTAATGAGCGCTCCCTCAAGGGGTGCCACGTATTCAGTTACTGTTTTTGTTTCTCCTGGTACCTCCACCGTCCGAGGGAAAAGGAAGTACGAAGCGCCTGCACCGACCACTAATCCTACTAC
>JAUWDP010000323.1 GCA_030608725.1 Candidatus Bathyarchaeota archaeon | reverse complement strand
GGTCAAGAGGAAGGCCGAGGAGGAGTATAGAGAGGCGATGGCTGCCGGAGACTATGCCAAGGCCTTCTCCAAGGCCGTCCAGACGAGCAGACTAACTGGAGACATGGTCGGGGACGCGAAGAGGCTCCTAGACCTCCTGGGGGTGCCCTGGGTCCAGGCGCCGGGGGAGGGGGAGGCCCAGGCGGCCCACATGGCCCGGAAGGGCGATGCATGGGGTTCCAGTAGCAGGGACTACGACTCCCTCCTATTCGGGACGCCCAGGTTGGTCAGGTATCTCACGATCCAGGGCCAGGAGTGGCTTCCCAGCAAGGGGAGGGCGCGCAGGCTTGAGCCCGAGCTGATACGGCTGTCTTCTTTTCTCTCCCATCACGGCATCACCCGGGAGCAGCTCGTCGACATGTCGATGCTCATAGGCACAGACTTCAACGAGGGGATCAAGGGGATAGGCCCCAAGACCGCACTCAAACTCATCAGGGAGCACGGGAGCCTCGAGGAGATGCCTTCGGAGGTCTACTCCAAGCTCGACGCCGATGTGGATGGGATACGGGGGATATTCCTCAAGCCGGACGTGACTGACGACTACGAGATCATCCACGGTGCCCTACAGGAGGACGAACTATACAATTTCCTCTGCGGTGAGAGAGCTTTCTCCAGGGACAGGGTAGGGGTGGTCGTGAAACGGATGAAGGCCGCCCAGATGCAGAGGAGCCTCAGTGACTGGATAGGAGGGGCCCCCTAGAGTGCCCCAGACCCCTTTCTCAGACCTGGCGGGCCTCTGCAGGGCCCTCGAGGCGACGACGAAGAGGAAGGAGAAGACAAGGCTCCTATCCGAGTTCCTGAGATGCCTCGAACTATCGGAGGTCTCACCGGCCGTCCTCATGGTCGTGGGCTCCATCTTCCCCGAGTTCGACTCCCGGACCCTGGAAGTCGGGTGGAGGACCATGAGAAACGTCCTCGACGGAGGTCGACAGACGTCGCTCTTTGACGAACCACTCACGATAGGCTATGTCCACGACACTCTGACGAAGATAGCCGAGGCCTCGGGGGCGGGGTCGAGGCGGGTGAAGGGCAGCCTGCTGGAGGGGCTCATCGCGAGGGCGGACCCTTCCGAGGTGGAGGTCCTCGTACGCATCATCTTCGGCGAGATGCGCATCGGCGTGAGCGAGGGGATGATGCTCGTTGGGATAGCCGCTGCCTCAGATGTCGGCGTTGCGCTTGTGCGTCGCGCCCTGATGCTGACTGGGGACCTCGGGGAGATAGCCAGAATAGCTCTCGAATCCGGAGAGAAGGGGCTCAATGGCGTGGAGATGAGGCTCTTCGTCCCCCTGAAACCAATGCTCGCAAAGATGTCCTACGACATAGGCGAGGTAATCGAGGCACACGGCTGGGAGACCTCCTTCGAGTACAAGCTCGACGGCGCAAGGATCCAGATACACCGCCAAGGGGAGGAGATAAAGGTCTTCAGCCGACGGCTGTCCGAGGTCACCGAGAGCCTCCCCGACGTCGTCGACATGATAAGGGAGCGCGTCGGCTCCGATGACTTCATCCTGGAGGGGGAGACAGTGGCCATCGGAGAGGGCGGGAAGCCCCTCCCGTTTCAGGATCTGATGCGTAGGTTCAGGCGGGTCTACGATGTGGAGGAGATGACGGGCCTGATACCCTTGAGGCTCTACCTCTTCGACATACTGTACCACGGCGGGAAACTCCTCATCGATGAGCCCTACACCGAGCGATGGAGGATCATGGAGGAGATCTGCCCCGAGGACCTCCTCACCGAGCGCATCATAACAGGCGACCCCGAGGAGGTCGAGGCGTTCCTAAAACAGGCGATGGAGGCCGGCCACGAGGGGCTCATGGCGAAGCGCCTCGACAGCGAGTACACCCCAGGGAGCAGGGGGAAACGGTGGTTCAAGATCAAGCCGACGGAGACCCTGGACCTCGTCGTCACCGCGGCGGACTGGGGATACGGGAGGAGGACTGGCTGGCTGAGCAACTACCACCTCGCCGCAAGGGAGGGCGACGACCACCTCGTCATCGGGAAGACGTTCAAGGGGCTCACCGACGATGAGTTCAGGTGGATGACCGCCCGCCTCCAGGGGCTCAAGACCAGGGAGACCCCGGGGACCGTCCACGTAAGACCCGAGCTGGTGGTGGAGGTAGCGTTCAAC
>JAUWDP010000071.1 GCA_030608725.1 Candidatus Bathyarchaeota archaeon | reverse complement strand
GCTTATATGATGCCAAGGCGCTTAAGCTCCTAATCAGGGAGCACACGGGCGCTGAAGCTCGCTCCTGCGCCGCTCAAGGGCGCTTCAGCGCCGACTAAGCCCGCTCCTGCGGCGGTTAAGCCCGGTCGATGGACCCACTGCGGTATGACAGCGTCCTTGTAGCCCGCTCGAACGAGCTGGTTGTAGGTGTTAGGGCTGCTTTGCAGGTTTCTTAGGTAGGCTGCGACCGTGTTGCGGTTACTCCATACCTCTCTGCGACTTCCTTAGCGTCAATGTGCGCCGCATCTGCTTGCTACAGCAGTTCCACATACTCTGCTCACTTCTTGTCTTGCTGACCCGTCGCTTCAAGGTGAAACCTGTTCCCAGTTCAACAATGGCGCGCGCGCGGACTCCAAGAACGTGTTGACCCCCTACAGCATGCGCGCGCAGAGGGGAAATAAGTTTACTATTCGTCAGGAACGTATCTCGCGAAATGTGCGGGTGCTTCCGCTGAATACCCCGTGTGCGCGGCCTCATCCACGCTGATTGTGGAGGACCTTCCCCGCCTTCGCCCCCGTGTGCTCGCCATCCTCTATAGTGAGGGCGCCGTTGACGAGGACGTGGGGGATGCCGTCTGGGAACCCGGGAGCCTCAGTCAGCGTATACTTCTGTCTCACGAGGGAAGGATCGAATATCGTGATGTCTGCGTAAGCCCCTGGCGCGATGACCCCCCTGTCTCTCAGTCCCAGCCTCCAGGCCGCCATCCCCGTCATCTTGTGCACCCCCTGGGACAGGGACAGCACCCCTCCGCCGATGTAGGTCTCGATCACCCTCGCGAATGTGCCGTAGTTCCTCGGGTGGACGGGCCCGCCCCCGCCAGAGGCTCCCGGTGACATCGCCGTGCCGTCTGAACCGATCATCACCGCCTCGTGTCTCATGAGGGTCTGGATGTCCTCCTCTATGCCGAACATGCCCATGAACGGGACCCGACCCCCCTCATGTATCATGATGTCGCAGGCTAGGTCGAAGGGTTCGACGCCCTCGGTGTCAGCGATCTCCTGGACCGTCTTGCCCGTGAAGCCGCTGTACTTCTCGCTTGACAGCCTGTAGAGGAGGAGTTGGCTCCAGTTCCGGTGGCGTAGCGTCTCGTCCACCTCGGGCCTCATCCTGTTCCTCGTGTCCGGGTCCGCGAGCCTCTCCAGCATCCTGTCCGTGCCCCCCTCATGGGCCCATTCGGGGACGTACATCGTGAGGCCTCCTCCGCTGATCGTGTAGGGGTAGATGTCGGCCGTGAAGTCGACGCCCCTGGCCCTCGCGGCGTCCACGAGGTTCAGCGTCACGGACCTGGCCCTCCCCCAGTTGGGTCTCTGGCAGGTGGAGCTCCCGATGTGGGCCATCTGGACGGGTATCACCGCCCTCTCCCCGATCTCGATGGCCTCCATCAGGCTGTGGGGGAACATGTGTGTCGCCCTGCAGTGGGTGGAGTAGACCCCTCCATGCTTGGAGGTCTCCTTTGCGAGTTCAACGATCTCGTCGGTATCTGCGTACATCCCGGGGAAGTAGCCCAGCCCCGTTGAGAGGCCGAGGCATCCCTGGGCCATGGCAGCGCCGATGAGGGCCTTCATCTCCTCGAGGTCGGAGGGGATTAGCTCCGTCCTGTCGCGGCCCATCACGGCCTTGCGCAGAGTTCCGTGGCCGATGTAGACCCCTGTATTCACGGATATGCCCTGCCTCAGGAGCCTAGCCTCGTACCCCTCCATGTCCGTCCAGTCGACCTCCAAGTCGTACTGTGAGCCGTAGCTCCTTACGGCGTCCTCCAGAGCGTCCCCCATCAGTGGGAAGGGGGAGTTACCGCAGTTGCCGGTGATCATGGTTGTGACCCCTTGGTGCACCATGCTCTCAGCCCTGCCATCTGCGAGGAGGGCGACGTCGGAGTGGTTGTGGATGTCGATGAACCCCGGGGAGACTACCATGCCTCCTGCGTTGATCACCGTCTCTGAGTTCGCGCCGCTTAGAGGGCCAACCTTTACTATCTTCTCCCCCTTGATTCCGATGTCAGCTTGGAACCAGGGGTTTGAGTTCCCGTCGACGACCCTGCCGTTCTTTATGATTATATCCATGTGCAATCTGGCTCATCCTCTCATCTTCGGCTTCATCAGCGCGACCATCCGGTATGTGCTCTTAACCATTGGTCTTACAGGCTAGGAATGGTATAAAGTTAAGAAAAGAGTATGGGGGAGTACGGATATCTATGCCTTAACCGCTGCAAGCAGAGGTTAAAATCTACAGGTATGTCTCTGATCCTTTCCTCTCGTCATCCATCCTCGCGCGCGATGGGAAGTAGTTATTCCTTTACTTCCCCCTTGGCCTTATCTCTTAATCGTCGCTAGACCATCTTGAATACCAGCGGTAGCCCATCTACGCCATGACAGTGTAAAGAACTTGAATCCCCTCTCGACGAATCCACTGGGGTCTTGACCTCCAGGGATGAAATACATACCCGGGAACACCCCCGCATTCTCACAAGCACTGACTACATTATCTAATGCTTCCTGGTACTTGGGATTCAGATAATCTAGCGTGAGACCCAGATTGATTGAAAGATCTGAAGGACCTACAATGAGGACGTCGACCCCCGGAACGGCGAGTATCTCCTCTATGTTGTTCATCGACTCCATCGTCTCTATCATCGGGATGATCAATAACTCCTCATTGACGGCAGACATGTATTCACTGTAGTTCTCAAATTCACCCCACTCTCCCCTCTTTCCCGCATTGCTTCGTTTCCCTTTGGGTGGATATTTACACCATTGGACAGCGGCGATGGCTTCTTCCTTTGTGTTGACCATAGGTACTACGATGCCTCTGGCGCCGATGTCGAGGGCGTAGCAGATGAGTGCTTGATCGTTTGTCCCTACTCGAATGATGGGGCTGGCTCTTTTTCCCTTCATTGCTTGGATTTGAGGCTGCAGCTCCTTGATCTCTACAGACAAGTGCTGAGTATCAAAGAGAATAAAATCAAAACCTGCATCAGCTAAAAGCCCCACAGGGTTTTTTAGAGAAGCGGTCGTCCCAATGGCGGTTTTACCCGCTTTTAAAACATCCTTAACGACGTTCATATTCATCAAACCTCTAAAGATTAGTTATCTTACATTGTTTATTACAGTTTTTCTTGCTCGCGCGCACGTATAAACCACCACAAGAAATGAAGGATGGTGTTAAGAAAAAAGGATGGGAGGGAGTTACCGGGTCCTACTCGGGGCTATTCTTTCCGTGTTGTGGACAGCCACGTCTCATTGGCTACTTCTCTCACAAGCACGTAGGAGCCCGTGGATCTGCCTTTCATGGCCTCGAACTCCTCTATCATTGTCTTCTGGATCGCCTCTGCCATCCGAAGCTGCTGTTCCTTGTTCAATGTGTCTCTCGCTATCGTGATCTCTAGCAGGGGTAAATCATCACACCATCTAGGATTAGGTGGAACTGAAGAAAAGAGTATTGGGAAAAAGGATTCGCGCGCAATATCTATTTACACATGCGTTAGCATAGAGGTATTATGGTCAGTGCTTCCAGATCCGAGATATACCAGATTATAAACTGTCCAAGGCCTGAATGTGTAGGCAATCACCACGAGGGCGTGGACTCCCTTCTCAAGTTGATGGCCGATCATGGCCTAAAGTTCTACAAGACACACGAGGACACGCACCTAGGTGGCCCCACAGGTCTCCTCGATAGCTCTGACGTGGTGCTCGTAAAAGTAAACGCTCAGTGGAAGTATAGAGGGTGCACAAACTCCGACGTCGTGAGAGGCCTCATACAGAGGATCCTAGAGCACCCCGACGGCTTCTCGGGTGAGGTCGTCATCTTCGAGAACGGGCAGAGCGGAGGAAGCCTAGACTGCGACACCATGTGGGGTAGGCAGTACACGGACACAGGAGTGCATGCAAACGCTGAGGATGAGAGCCACTCTTTCTCATATCTGGTGAGCCAGGTCTTTGCAGACGACAGAGTCTCCATGTACCTTCTCGATCCGGTGCGTGAGACGTTCATCGACGATGATGACCATTCAACCGACGGATATAGGAGAACCGGTGAGGTCTCGTATCCTTGTTTCACCACGACCAAGGGAAACAGAGTGGAATTGAAGGAAGGGATCTGGAATGGTTCCAGCTACGATGACGGTCTCAAGCTGATTAACGTTCCAGTGCTGAAGCACCACGATGGATGCGGTGTAACTGGGGCCGTGAAAAGCTATTACGGTATTCTCTCTATGGCTGACGGCTGGAGGCGTGAACGCCATTACGAGAAGCTGGGCGCACACTGCGGTGAGATGATAGCCAAGGTCAGGGCTCCCATGCTCAACGTGTTAGACTGTATCTGGGTGACTCAAGTGAAATGGGCTGGTTATCCACCTGAGAACACGACAAGGCTGGACCAGCTTCTGGCGGGCCTCGACCCTGTGGCGCTTGACTATTGGGCTTCAAAGCATTTGCTGTATCCTATAGATGGGAATGAGGAGCATAATCCAGACGAATACCAGCCTCTTAGGAGTTATCTAACCCAAGTTCGGGACCTGGTTAATGCGGGAGGGGGTATATCTGGGCATGAAGTCACTTTAGATGAATCTCTCATCGATGTGTATAGTTCTGCATGTGATTAGTAGTTACCTTTCTTTATCTCCAACTGCGCGCGCGATTGAATTAGGTGGAAGTGAAGAAAAGAAAGAACCGTGCTACACCAAGAACCTCGAAAGGCAGCGACTCGAAAAAAATAAGATAAAATACGTTATTCTACGAAAAAATAACCCATCTGAGAGACTCCAGGTATCCTTTCGGTAATAGGAAGCTGAAAACACCTCCCCGAAATAGAGGGGGGGGTCATCCATCCGCCTGTGAATGAAGCGCTGATCAGCGAAAGGAACCCGAAAAACGCTCAAACCGGATCCCATACAGGTCAAAATAGGTACTAATGCATAACAAGAAACGCCCCCTCCAGACGTTTATCCTAAGCCAGCCACATTAGAAATGGTGGGCCGAGCCGGGATCGAACCGGCGACCACCGCCACGTCAAGGCGGTGTCATACCACTAGACCACCGGCCCAAGACACGCAAAACTACCGCGCAACCACCGTATATATACTTCGCCCCTAGACGAACTCCAACAGCCCCAACCCTCGAGGTACCCGAAGCACCCCACCAGGTACTCCAGATCCGTCGATCCCCGCTCCAGATCCACAAGCCCAGAGACCTCCGCAAGGCTCCTCATCCCATCCGTCCAGAAAAGCGCCACCGACCTCCCCGCAGAATGATCCCACTCCAACCGACGGAGCCCCTCCTGACCCTCAGCTGAGAGCCTCTTCACCTAAGACCTGGAAGAGATCGGCCCACGGCACACCCAATGGGGCACCATCCCTGCAGCCCGCTTATCCAGCTCATAGAAAAACTGCTTAAACATGCTACAGGACATACACCCAATCTGAATTTATCGTTATTCCTAGTCTGTGTTAGTTAGAAGTGGAGAAGTAACTAGTCGATGATCCTCTGCTGCCAGTTGCCCCTGCTGATATACGCCAATGCGAGGAAAGCTGACAGCACATTACCGATCGCTAGTCCTATCCAGATGCCTACGGCGCCCATGTTGAGGATGTAGTATAGGATGGATGCGATGAGGATGCGCATCCCCCAGAGCCTTACGAGGGAGAGGGCCATGGCCGCCTTCGTCCTCCCGGCTGCCTGTAGGACGCTCATGGAGAGCTGGAAGACCGTGAAGAATGGGAAGAAGGGCACGAAGTAGTTGATGTACGTGGCTCCCAGGCTTACCACGTTGGGGTCCGTTATGAAGAACCTATAGATGGGGCCCCTGAATATGTAGATGATGGCGCTCTCGACGGCTGAGATGGCGATGAAGACTGTGAACAGCCTGCGTATGACCTGGTTCACCCTCTGGAAGTTGTTGGCTCCTATGTTCTGTCCGACCATGGTGGACAGGGCGCTGGTGCCTCCCATGATGGCGATCTGGATGAGGCTTGAGATGCGGCTTCCGATGCCGTAGGCGCTGAGGAGGTAGCCCATGCCCCCGAGGACCCTGTCCTCCGTGGAGATCATGGCCGTGAGCACGGTCATCCCCAGG
>JAUWDP010000343.1 GCA_030608725.1 Candidatus Bathyarchaeota archaeon | reverse complement strand
TTTTCGGAAACTATTTAAAAATAGATTATCCTAGATATCCTTGGATTTCACATGGTCTACTGTACCAAATGCGGTGAGAGCAACGAGGAAGGAACAGAGTACTGCGTCAAATGCGGTGCGTCACTGACGGGCAGATCCACGGTCCACAGGCGTAGCCGATATGATCGCGAGATGTGCTTCGGCGTCCCCATGTCCGGCAGCCTGTGGGGCCTCCTCATCGGAGCCGTGATTGTCCTATGGGGGGTCTCAGAGCTCGTGGGCATAGACTTCAACGTCGCCGCTATCTTCGCAGTGGTCTTCGGCGCCATCATCGTGATTAACGCGCTGAGAAAGTCCTCTGGATAACCCGCGACCTGTTGACACCCTTTTCTCCTTTTAGATAATTTTTATCACCTAGATTGAGATAGCGGTATCATTCTCGTGAACAGGCTATGTCCAGGGACCATCTCGTCGCCCTCCGCTACGTGGTCGCCTCCCTCATCCTTCTTCCTCTCGCCCTCAGGAGGGGGCGGGAGAGTTTCTGAGGTATTCGGGGAACGTCGTGAAGATGGCGGTCCTCTCCTAGATGTTCCTCGGGGCGCAGCTTACCGTGGCGAAGCTTGTCCCGATGGCGCTGGTATTCATCGGTGCCCTCGTGGTCCAGCTGAGGAGATAAGTAGAGTACTCTGGCCCTTACGCATTTTAGGAATCTTTATAAGGGAGTATCGGACGTGATATCGGGTATGATAATATATTCGATATCGGAAGTGATATTCAATGGATGAAAGAAAACGCGATAGACGTCGAAGGATAGGGGTGCCCAGGGGACTGCTGAGACACCTAAGCTTCCAGTTCCTCAAGGAAGAGCCCATGTCCGGAAGCGAGATAGTTGACAAGATCGAGGAGTACACGGACTGGAGGCCCAGCCCGGGTAGCATCTACCCCCTCCTCTCCCACATGCAGGAGGTGGGGCTCATCAGGCCCCTCGAGGATCAGGACCTCACACTCAAGCGCTTCGAGCTCACTGAGATGGGCAGAGAGCGCGCAGACGAGCTGATGATCCATGACGGACAGATGAAGGCTCGGAACCGGAACATCAGGAAGATGTACTGGAAGCTCCACGCAGGGTTGACAGAGGATCTCTACACCAGCCTCGGGGACCTGCTGGACGCCCTCGAGGACGTTTACTCGGAGAACAAAGGAGACCCCGAGGTCTCTGGTGATCTGAAGGCCGCCCTGGACACGGCGGTAACAACCATCAAGGAGATTGGTTCATAACCCCATGAGCGATCTACGACGAATCCTACGCTTCATCTCACCCTACAAGAAGGAGATAGCCTTCGCCACAGTGTTCCTCGGGATGGTAGTGTTCGCAGACCTTTCCATACCTAGATTCAT
Organism: Candidatus Bathyarchaeota archaeon; assembly: GCA_030608725.1. Next base: position 616 of record JAUWDP010000343.1, on the reverse strand, counting down.
CCAGATCATAATCGACAACGGCGTGGCAAAGCAGGACATGAACGTGATCCTGCAGACGAGCCTGCTCATGATCGGCGCAAGCATTCTCAGCGCAACCCTCTCAATAGCCAACACAGTCTACTCCGTCAGGGCCTCACGCGGCTTCGAGGCCGACCTAAGGGAGGCCATCTTCAAGAAGGTACAGACATACAGCTTCGGGAACCTCGACGACCTCAACACAGGGCAGCTCCTCACGAGGCTGACCAGCGACCTGACCATGGTCCAGATGATCATCTCCATGGGGCTTCGGATGTTCATCCGGGCGCCCCTGATGTTCCTGGGAAGCTTCAGCATAATGTTCGCCATCAACCCAAACCTTGCGACCGTGATACTCTCCCTGCTTCCAGTCACGTTCCTGCTGGTGTTCTTCTTCATACGGATCGTGAGGCCCCTCTTCACCCAGGTCCAGGAGCGCCTCGACTACCTGAACCAGGTGCTCCAGGAGAACCTCTCGGGGATCAGGGTGGTCAAGGCCTTCGTGAGGAGTGACTACGAGAACAGCAGGTTCGAGAAGGCCAACACGGAGCTCTACGGGACCTCGCTCAAGATGACCCAGTACACCAGCATATTCTTCCCC
>JAUWDP010000160.1 GCA_030608725.1 Candidatus Bathyarchaeota archaeon | reverse complement strand
CAGGGCATCATACCCATGGAGCGGATGGTGATGGCCGACACGCCCAACATAGGCCTGGGATACGTCATGGCTACCGAGGAGGCCATGGGCATCGAGGTGCCCGAGAGGGCGAACTGGATACGTTCAATGGTCTGCGAGATGGCGAGGATCAACAGCCACCTCTATGCCTTCGGGCTCCAGGCTGAGGCCACTGGCTACTTCCCAGCTGTCTTTCTCTGGACGACGGTGGACCGGACGATCATCCTACGTCTCTTCGAGGAGCTGACGGGGGCGAGGTGGAGTCTCAACTTCTTCATGCCCGGTGGCGTCCACAAGGACCTCCCCAAGGGCTTCGAGGACAAGGTCATCGAGGGCGTCGAGTACCTCAGGAGGAGGTTCGAGCAGTATTGGGTCGCCATGGTGGAGAACGCCACATTCGAACTGCGGTGTGACCACGTGGGCGTACTGAAGCCCGAGGACGCGATCCGGCTCGGTGCCACAGGCCCAGTCCTGAGGGGATCAGGCATCCCTATCGACGTTCGCAAGGACGAGCCCTACGCAGCCTACGGAGACCTCGACTTCGAGGTCATCACGGAGCCTGCGTGTGACTCCATGGCGAGGACCAAAGTCCGCTTCAAGGAGATCGGTCAGTCTCTCAAAATCATGGAGCAGGTCGCCAATGAGGTCCCCAGCGGGCCTATCAGGACGAACGTTCCCCTCTTCGCAAGGGCGAAAGAGGCGGAGGTGCTCAGCCGCGTAGAGACCGCCCGAGGCGAGATGGGCGTCCACCTATTCACGGATGGGGGCATGAACCCATACAGGGTGAAGATCCACTCCCCCACACTTAGGAATATGTACGTCTTCGAGAGGCTCGCAGAGCTTGATGAGATACTGGTGGCCGACATCCCGGTGCTCATCAACTCCATTGACCCTTGGTACCTGGATTCGGATAGGTGATGGAGATGAATGGAGAGGTGAAAATCTGAGATGAATATCGTCCTGACGCTTTGGAAGTTCATCATCGAGTTCCTGACAGTCAACGCCAAGCCGCTGCTCCAGATAATAGTCCTCCCCGGGCTTCTGTGGGTCATCGTCTACGCGGTGATCGCCGTCTGGTTCGAGCGCAAGTTCCTCGCGAGGGCGATGCTCAGGGTCGGACCCTACTACTGTGGTGGAAGGTTCGGCTGGCTTCAGCTCATCGCGGACTTCATCAAGCTCTTCTTCAAGGAGATGATAATCCCGAGGAACGTCGACACGTTCTTCTTCCTGCTCATGCCCGTTCTCCTACCAAGCGTCCCCGCCATGGCGGTCATTCTGATACCATTCGCCTCCGACTGGGTGCTCTGGAACGTGGGTAGCCTCGGCATGCCCATGTTCTTCGCGATCGCAGGGATCGCTCCCCTGATCCCGGTTTTCGCCGGCTGGGCCTCCAATAACAAGTACACTTTCATCGGTGCTTGGAGGGTGGCATACATGTACATCTCCGCCGAGATACCCATGGTACTCTGCGCCGCCTCCGTGGCGATCATGGTAGGCAGCTTTGACCTCGTGGTGATCGCCAGGGCTCAGGAGAAGATGTGGTTCTTCATCCCTCAGTTCATCGGTTTCGCCATCTTCTTCCTAGGGGTAATGATCCAATCCGAGAGAACGCCTTTCGACATGCCCGGGGCAGAGACGGAGCTGGTCCTCGGCTGGAGGACCGAGTACAGCGGCGTCCTCTACGGATTCGTTATGTTCACCGAGTACGTGGCGCTCCAGGCCTGGGCTCTGATGTTCCTGACCCTGTACTTGGGCGGCTTCAATGGGCCGGTGCTCTTCGGGGCGACCACCGCCAGTCACATCTTCTGGCTGGTGATAAAGTTCGTCCTCCTCGTGACCCTCGTCATCCTGCTCAGGGTGATCTTCCCGAGGCTGAGGATGGATCAGATGCTCAAGCTGGGCTGGCAGTACCTCACTCCCCTGGCGATACTCAACCTGGTCTTTACGCTTGCACTGAAACTCTGGGGGGTGTTCTGATGAGCTTTTTTAGGAAACTGTTAAGGCCCTTCTTAACCGTCCTGCCATACATCTTCAAGAGCGGGCAGACCGTCTCATACCCGACGGAGAGGCCTATATTCGCAGAGCGGTACAGGGGGCGCCACAAGCTCTACCTCGACCGCTGCATAAGCTGCAACACGTGTGCACGGGTCTGCCCCTGCAATTCCATCGTGCTCGTCGAGGTGGAGGGTATGGAGGGTAAGTACCCGCAGATCGACTTCAACACCTGCAGCCTCTGCGGCTACTGCGTCGAGTTCTGCCCCAAGAACGCCTTGGAGTTCACCGACTTCGTGGAGTTCGCTGAGTACGATAGGAGTAATCTGGTCTACTCCCCCGAGCAGTTGACGGAGATTCCTGACCTCAAGGAGGTCCTCCCGATGCTGAAGAGGCGGACGGAGATCTATCTCACTAAGACTGAGATCAAGTTTAGGAAGGTGGAAGACGTATGATCGAGGTTTATGTATTCCTAGCGGTGACGTTGGTCTGCGCCTACTTCGCGGTCAGCAGCAAGAACATCGTCTACGGCGTCGTGTTCCTGCTCTGTACCAACCTGAGCCTCGGCGTCGTCTACTTCATGATGGGGGCCCCCACGGTTGCCCTCTTCCAGATAGCCATCTTTGCCGGAGCAGTCGTGGTCTTCTTCGTCGTCACCGTCATGTTCACACAGGCGGGGAAAATGATGACGGACGAGGTTGAAGAGGAGGTGCTTGAATGAGCAAGATGTTTAGATACGGAAACGTAGCGGCGGCTTTCACCATAGTCTTCGCCCTGCTCGTGTTTTCATGGCTCTCAGTTGGTGCTGACTTCCCGGTCTTCGAGTTCACTTCTGACACCCTCAACAGGCAGCTGGTGCCCGTAGAACCCTACGATGACATCGCTAGCCTGGCGAGCCGATTCCTCTGGGACAACAGGGCCCTCGATCTGACAGGTCAAGCTTTCGTTATTGTTGCTTCAGTCGTATGCTGTCTAGCTCTGCTCAAGCTAGGGGAGGAGAGACCCTGATGGTCCCACTTGAGCCCTTCCTAGTCTCTGTCGGCCTGATGTTCGTGATCGGCCTCGCCTGCCTCATGGTGAAGAGGGATATGGTGCGCATCCTCATAGGCGTCGAGATCCTATTCAACTCGGCGAACCTCTGCTTCATCGCCCTCTCCACGCAGGTCCCTGGATTCGTGGACCCCTACGCCCATTCGATGGTCATGATGGCCATCGTTCTTGACGGCACAGTGATATCAGTTGGCCTAGCGATGGTGATGAACGTGTACAAGCATTACAAGACAATTGACATTAGGAAACTGAGGCGACTAAAATGGTAGAAGTTATCTCACAAGGCATCAACCTGCCATTGCCGCTACTGGTGTTGCTACTCGGAGGCCTAATCTCCCTCATGGTAGGCCTTCTCAGCGAGAAGATCGGAGTAGCAAAGCTCAGGGAAGTCTGGATGATAATCGTCTCAGCTGCGACGCTTGGCTCAGTCTATTATCTCAACTTGAGCGTACAAAAAGCGGACGTCATCGTGATCTCTATTTGGGGGCAGCTTCCTCCCCTCGGGGGATGCTTCGAGATAGACACCCTCAGCATATTCATGTCGGGGAGCATCGCTGTCTTGGGCTTCCTGGTTGCCATCTACTCCATCAGCTACATGGAGCATGAGAGCAGACTGACTGAGTTCTACACTCTCATGACATTCATGATGGCAGGCATGACGGGTGTTGTCATGGCTGGCGATATGTTTACACTGTTCGTCTTTTGGGAACTAATGGGCCTCTCAAGCTACGTTCTCGTTGCCTTCCTCAAGAGCAAGTGGGGGCCAATAGAAGCCGGCTTCAAATATCTTGTTATGAGTGCTACAGCCGGGGCATTCCTCATCCTCAGCATGGCTATTATCTATGGAATGACGGGTACCCTTAATTTCGCTTATATCGCTGACAGCCTTAGAGGTGCAGCAGCTTCACCTTGGATCATAGCCCTATTCAGCACACTTGTTGTCGGCTTCGGTGTAAAATCGGCGATCGTGCCACTCCACACATGGCTACCGGACGCCCACCCTGAAGCCCCTAGCCCTATCAGTGC
>JAUWDP010000186.1 GCA_030608725.1 Candidatus Bathyarchaeota archaeon | reverse complement strand
GAGGGGGGAGGGGGGGTCATACATCTGACCGTGAAAACCAAGCCATCCAACAAACGGAACCCGAAAACACCCCCGATCACGACCGATTCATACCAAAAGGGGCACAAATGCATGCCCAAAAACACCCCCAAACAAGGGAGGCACGGAAAACCGAACCCCAACGACTCCCGACCAACCCCCCTCACACGAACATACGAAAAACCCGAAATCCTCACTACCACCCACCGACGCGCGAAAAAACAAACATAACTACCACAGTAATCCCCGGAAAACCGCTATAAGCGACCACGTTTACAACAGAACTGGCGGGCCCGGTGGGATTTGAACCCACGACCTCAGGCTTAGGAGGCCTACGCGCTATCCATACTGCGCTACGGGCCCACGCCAAAACAGGGGTACGACTCCCCACATTTAAAAATAACCCCCGACCCCCACACAAACTATAAAGGAGAAACCCCTCTAAAAACCAAGGCGCGGGGGTACCCGAGTCTGGTCAAAGGGGCGAGACTTAAGATCCAACCCTCGGGTAAGAGATCTCGTAGCTAAGGCTTCCGCGGGTTCAAATCCCGCCCCCCGCACCACCCCCGGCAAACGGGCGCCCATCCCATTGTACATCCAACCTAGACACACGCCTGGGAATGAATGCTATCCCCGATCCCAAGAAACACAACCTCTAATCAAAACTAGCGGACGTAAATATAAAAAAGGGAAGGGAAAGTGGTTATGACTTCCTGACCATCGGTCCCACGAAGACGCCCACCACGAGCCCCACGATGAGGGCCCCGATCGCATACATCTGCATCGTGCTGGCCGAGCTCCTAGCCGCCTCCAGATCAGCCTCCAGACCGGAGACAGAACTCTCAAGGCTAGCAACATCCGTCTCCAATCCCGAAATGGTGCTCTCCAAAGCCACAATGGTGCTCTCCAAAGCGCTATTATCACTCTCGAGAGAGCCAATCTGAGCCTCAAGAGCAGAGACATCGCTATTCAGCCCGCTCACCGTGGCTGTCAATTCGTCGACGCTGCCGGTGAGAGACACGACCTCATCATTGAGGCTGAACATCGGACCTGAATAGACCGTTGCGAGGCTGATGATGTTCTTGAAGAACTGGCCGCCCTGCTGGGGGTTCGCAGCCGCACCGTACCTGTCATCCCGAATTATCTCCGGATAGTACATCGGCATATAACTCGCAAACGGCGCCTCAGACTCAACGAATACCATGTTCCCCAGAGCCCAGTCAACCTCCAAGGCCATCGTCACGAAGCGACCCTCGTCACCCACCTCCACCGACTCCGGCTCAGGCGGATTATGATCGTAGATCACCCCCACATCCGTCAAAGTCAGCAGGACGTAGACGCCGTCGGGCTGCTCCTTCTCCAGCGCCCAGTACCTGCCGCCAGAGTAGGCGGTCAAGACGCCGGGGGAGTGGGTGAGGGCTCTGTCGACCCCCACAGCCAGGAAGCTGAACTCGTCGGCGATGTCGTCCGTGACGCTGAGCACCCTGTAGGACGCTCCGCCGTTGCTGACGGGGTCCTCGGCTGCGCAGTGCTCCACCCGGAGGGCGCTGCCTATGTCCTCGAGGAGAGCGTTGACTGTGTCGATGCGCAGGTAGTCTGTTCCGTAGTCGCTGTCTCCGCAGAGCCAGATGGTCTTGCCGCCCTCGTCTAGCCAGTCGTTTATGGCTGTGACTTCTGCTTCCGAGTAGGTCTGGGTCTTGTCGCTGAGGACGGATATGAGCATCACGGCGTCCTCGAGGTCCGACGCGGTCACGTCGCCGGTGACGACCAGCCAGTCGACGTAGGAAATGTTGTTCATGATGGCCTGTAGCGTTGTGTCCGCCTCAAGCGCCCCCTTGATCTGGGCGATGACGACGGGTTTGTCCTCGGCCTGAGCGAATGCGATTGTGCCCATACTGAGGGTCAGAGACATCAAAAGAAGGAGAGGAACCAATTTTTTCTTCATCGATCTTTATCCTCCGAAGGAAATCTCTGCTAGGGTTCTGCATATAACACTTGTCCCGTTTGGAGAAGCAACCTTATATTAACTTTTTATCTATTTGTCAGGTGAGTGACTTTGGATAGGAACACCCTCATCGGAGCCGCTGTGATTCTCATAGTCGTAGTATCAGCCGCGGCGTACTTCATGATGCAACCTAGCGAGCCCGAGATATCTATTCACACCCTGAGTGTGGAATCATCTCCGGTTTCGGGCCTCGCCTTCACCCTTGATGGTCAGGACTTCGAGACCCCTCACTCTGAGGAGCTAGAGGAAGATTCCTACACCATTGCCGTCGCTGCTGAGACAACTATAGGCGGCAAGAATTATGCCTTTACCGGATGGGAGGACGGTGTTACCAGTTCGGAGAGGTCAGTGGACCTGAGTTCGGATCTTGCTTTGAGGGCGAATTATGAGGAGATCGTGGACGAGGAGCCCGAACCCACCAACGTGTCGGCAACAATCTCCGGCGTCATCACATCCTCAGAAACGGGAAATCTCCTCAATGGCGTGACAGTTACTGTTGATGGGAAGAGCTTAAAGACAGCCTCCGATGGGTCGTATCTTATTAATGTCTCTCTCGGGGCCTATGACGTGTCGGTCAGTCTGGACGGCTATAAGGCTGAGGCATCTTCTGTGCAGGCCACAGAGGAGGCGACATACACTCTCGACTTCTCCCTGACGCCCTCTTCGATCACCCTGCAGGTCATCACGAGACACGGCTCGGACATCACCATGAAGGCGGAGCAGTTGTTCCTGCAGAGCGAATACGCTGAGAAGTACAACATCAAGGACATCAAGTGGATGGGGGTTTCGTTGGCCCTATGGCCGGAGACCATCAGGAGGAAGGGGGACATAGACCTCGGCTGGGGCGGAGGCCCTGTCGCCTTCGACATCGTCTACAACGAGGGGCTCACCGCTCCTCTGGTGAGCGACGAGGTTCAGGAGTACCTGGACCAGATCCCCGACATGCTGAGCGGCGTCCCCGCGAAGAGGATCGACGACGGTGAGGTCCACTGGGTTGGGGCTGCGATATCCAGCTTCGGCTTCACAATTAACACCCAGGTCTTGGAACTCGAGGGGCTGCCTCAGCCCACCAAGTGGACGGATCTGGCCAACGAGACTTATGCACTAGTTGACTATTTCCCAATCATCGGGACAGCCGATGCAACCCTCTCCACATCGAACACACGGATTTTCGAGATCATCATCCAGACCTACGGATGGGAGGAGGGATGGAAGATACTCACCCTGATAGGGGCCAACTCCAGGATCTACGACAAGTCGGAGTCTGTGAGGGACGCCGCCATCATAGGGGAGATCGGCGCCGGGACCACCATCGACTTCTACGGCTACACGGCGCAGCTCCAGAACCCCGGGGTCTGCTGGTACGTCTTCCCCGAGGACGGCACCCTGCTGAACGCGGACCCTGTAGCCCTGCTGAACACATCCCCCCACCCCCAGGCCGCGCAGGCCTTCGTCGCCTGGCTCCTCTCCCCAGAGGGGCAGATACCCTGGCTAGACCCCAAAATAAACAGGCTGCCCATGAACCCGGCGGTCTTTGACACCCCTGAGGGCCAGGAGAGACCGGACCTCGAGGAGATCTACTACATGTCCCAGGAGGCG
>JAUWDP010000117.1 GCA_030608725.1 Candidatus Bathyarchaeota archaeon | reverse complement strand
GCCAACCATCAACCCTAAGGTACCCCGCCCAGGTCACCATGCGTTTATAGGGAACCCCGCCAATAAATAAGTGTAATGTACCCCGTTCGGGGTACCAATCTAGGCTAGGAAACCCCGGCACAGGACGAAACACGTCCTCCTCATAAACCAACACCGACAATCTAAAAGCCTTTCCCAGAACCCACCGTGAATAACCTTTTACGCCCCAGAAGAAGATACAGGGAAGAGGCACGATAAATGAGCCTAGACAACATCAAATCCGAGGCGGAGAAGGCCGAGAAAGAGGTCACGGAGCTCTGCTCCGGACTCGTCAAGTACAACTCCGCCCACCCCGAGGGCAGAACAGACGGATGCGTGGACTACATCAAGGAGTACCTGGACGGCCACGACATCAAGAACGAGATACATGCAAACGACCCCGCGAAGCCCAACATAGTCGCAAAGCTCGAGGGCACGTCCAAGAGGAGGATCCTCTGGGTCGGCCACCTCGACGTCGTCCCCGCCGGGGAGCCCGACGCCTGGACCCACTCCGCCTACAGCGGCAAGATAACCGACGACGGCAGGGTCTGGGGCAGGGGCACCAGCGACATGAAGGGGGCCTGCGCCACCGCCATGGTCTCAGCGCGCATCCTCAGTGAACATGGCTCCCTCGAGAACTCCGTCGAGTTCTGGTTCACCGCCGACGAGGAGATAGGGGGCGGGGAGGGTGCACGTTGGCTCGCCCAGTCGGGCAGGTTGAAGGGAGACGTCTGTGTCATAGGCGACGGCAACGGCGGCGGCATGGAGCTCCCAAGCATCGACCTCGGCTGCAAGGGAGGAACTGGCACGAAGCTCATCGCCAGGGGCAAGACGGCCCACGGCAGCACCCCCTACCTCGGAGACAACGCCATCACGAAGCTAAGAAAGGTCATCCCCTGGGTGGAGAAGATAGGAGACTACAGGCTCGACCTCCCGGAAGAGCTTGAGAAGCCCATCGAAGACTCCCTGACGTTCTACAGAAAGACCCAGGACCTGGACACGGAGGAGAAGAAGAGGAGCGTGGAGCGCCTGTTCCACTACCCCACGGTAGCCTGCAACATAATCAGCGGCGGGGTCAAGAGCAACGTCGTCCCCGACTACGCGGAGGCCACGTTCGACATCAGGCTCACCCCAGGCAGCAAGCCCCTGAAGGTGAAGGAGCGGATCGAGGAACTGGTCAAAGAGGCCAACGTACCGGGCGTCGAGGCCGTGGTCAGGGCCAGGGAGACCGCAGGATATCACGAGTCCCCCAACTCCCCGTTCGCCCACCAGCTCTCCGACACCATACAGAGGTTCACTGGGAAGAAGCCGATCATCAAGATCCTCACCGGCGGCACGGACGCCATCAGCATAAAGAACTATGCGGGCATCCCATGCCTCGGCTACGGCACCTCCCTCGTGGGGATGGCCCACCAGCCAGACGAATACGTCACCGTTGAGAACCTCGTGCTGGGGGTCAAGGTATTCACCGGGTTCTCCCTGACATATAAGGGGTAATTCACCCCCCTCTTTCCTGGAGCGGCTCTACAATGTACCGGAAAGCACCACTGAGGTCGTGTACAACACACCGGCGGAGTCCTGGATCCTGATGGATACATGATGGGTGGGCTGTAGGAACCCGAAATCCCTTCCGATCCAGATCCTTATCTCGGCTGCCTCACCGCTGGGGACGACACTCTCGGCTCTGACCTCGGAGGTAATGGTGCTCACCTTCGAGGTTGGGGGGTCTGCCCGATAGCGGGAGACCTCCATGCCCTTGACGAGAATCTTCGATAGACGGAAGTCGGCCTCATCCACGCTCCTGACTGAGACCGTCACCTCCCAGTTCTCGTACTCGTCCTGCGAGCAGCTCACACCGATAATCTCAATCCGTCCGCTTCCTTCGCTGTCTACGACCCCGCTGAGGAGCCCAGAATGGTAGACCGCGTAATACGCAGCCATGAGGGTGACAATGATGAACAGAGGAATTACGGGGTTAACCTTACCGTAGTTCCTTTTTCTGAATGTAAACCTTCGAGGGGGGGTCAACTTAAGAAATCTCTATTCTGATTCTTAAAGGCATTACGAATCAAAGATAGCATATTCCAGTTCCATGTTTAAAATAGGTTTTTCTCATCCATTTTTGAACGAAGAATTAAGGTTATTTTATATCAATTATTGCTAAACAGTCCGGAAACTAAAAAATATCTGAGGTATATTGAGTAAAAAGGGAAGGTTTTCACGCCTTCCTTGCTTCTAACAGCCTCTCAAGGGAGTCCGCCTTCTCCACGACCAGTTTCCGTATGGGGAGATGGTAGGGGCAGCGCTCCTCACAGTCCCCGCATTCGATGCAGGTCCTCGCCTTCTCTATCAAATCGGCGTACCTCTCCTCGGTCCCAGGCCTCCAACCCATCCTCCTGAGTGACTGGGTCTCGGCACGTAGCAGGAAGGAGATGCTTATCTCCTGGGGGCAGGGTTGGCAGTAGTTGCAGGCTCGACAGAACTCGCTCCCAAGCTCGACCTTGTCCTTCTCGATGAGGGATAGCTCCTCTGCGGTGAGAGACGTTGGACCTGAGGCTACGATGAGGTTCTCATCCACCTCGTGGACGTGAGCCATTCCTGGTATGACGACGTCTACGAACTCCTTCCCCAGCGCGAACTTCAGGGCGGTGTTTGCGTTCGAGAAGGCCCCTCCCCCGAAGGGCTTCATGATGACGGTGCCCACGTTCAGCTTCTTGCATAGGGGCAGGAGCTCCTCCTCGGGCTTCAGCGTGAGGTAGTTGTAGGGTATCATGACCGTCTCGAAAAAACCCTCCTTGACCACCTTTGCTGCGAAGCCGGGGTCATGGCTAGTCACCCCCAGGTGCCTGATCCTGCCCCTGTCAATCTCCTTGTAGATGGCCTCAAGCGCACCGCCGGGGCCCTTGACCTCCTCCCAGGCCTTCTCAGAGGAGAGGTTGTGGAGCTGGAAGACGTCTATGTAGTCCGTCCTGAGTTTCCTCAGGCTGGTCTCCAGCTCTTCAATTACCTCCTTCGCCGTGCGACGGCCCGACTTCGTCGCCAGGTAGACCTCGTCTCTGACGCCCTCGAGGGCCTTCCCTATCCGCTCCTCGCTGACCGTGTAGCCCCTGGCGGTGTCGTAGTAGTTGATGCCCACCTCGTGGCAGCGTCGTACGACCTCGATGGCCTCTTTCTCGGAGACGCTCTGGATGGGGATGCCGCCGAAGCCGTACCGTTTAACCTTGATGCCGGTCCTGCCTAGGACCCTTTCTTCCAGAACCAATTCAGGTCTCATACGAAAAGAGGACATATAGAACTTGTGGAGAGGGGTTTCGAGCTTGGGAAGGAGGGTTACGTGAAAATCCTGTGTAAGTAGAATGAAGAGTCAGGCTTTTTCCCACTGGGGTCCCGCAGCAAGACCCCGTTGCGCGCGCAGGCGGGTTCAATAATTAGGTGTCGATGGTTAGACGAGGTGGTTTTCGACCACTCTATCTGCCACCTCACAGCAGAACACATCTTCAAACCTCTCTAAAACCGTTAACCGTAGAGAACCGATGCCGCGAAAAGCTTCTCCGACACCAAGAGACACATGAACCCATCTACACACCCATTCATCCCCGGCTTCACCCTCAAGCGAAGAAGGCTATACTCTGACGGAGCTCCGGCCTCCCAATGCCGTAAGCCGCTATGCAGACAGCGTAGACAACCATCAGGACTAGGCTCACGTGGATCGAGACGTTCCCCAGCCCCTGCCACGTAAGCCTGCTGTAGGCAGCACGGCTCTTCACCCTGCCGTTGAAGCCCTCCACCACAGCCCTGAGACGCTTGTATACGACCCTCTTCCACTCCGGACCCTCCACGTCGATGCGGTCCTTCACGGAGAGCACGTCTGGAGGGTTCACCCGCCGCTTCAGCCGCCTCCAGGCGATGATGTGACCGATCTTCAGTGAGTCGAGGAGCTGAAAGATGCCCTGGGACTCAAACTGGCTGTCCGCGGCCAGCAGCTCCACCTCGATGCACTCCCCCAGAACCTGAAGCAACAGCTCCTCCACCAGCTGCTTCTCGTTCACGTTCAGCGGAGCCTCGACGTGGCCCAGAGGGAAGCCTTCTATGTCTACGAGGAAGAGGCTCAGGTAGCCGAGGAGGAAGCCCTTCTTACCCCGCCCCAGCCGGGCGTCCGGGTCACCCAAGCCCCGACGAGTGTCGTGGGGGTCTCTGCTGCTCCAGGCGGGGAGGTCTGTGCCGTCTATGCAGGCGGCTTGGACGAGGCCAACGGCTCCCAGGGGCTGAGATTCCCTGAGGCTGAGGGCCTCTCTTCTGAGCCAGGCTTCGATGATGCGAAAGCCTTCGGGCTTGATCCTCTTCTTCATCTGGCTGAAGTGGGCCTCGCAGGGAGCCCTGTCACCGTAACCGCAGACCCGCCTCAGATAGGCGTTCCTCCTGAGGCGCTTCACTAGGTCTTTGACGTAGGGTATCTGCTCTATCTGGCGGAGCATGAGAGCCAGGAGATCCCACTCGGGCTGGTACTCCACGGGCCTCCCTGGGCCTTGTGTGTGGAGGTCTGTCCAGAGGGTGAGATGAATAGGAGTTAAATCCAGGTTCTCGAATAAGATCATGGGAGAACCTATCTTTTTCACCTTTTCTCAGGATGATTTAAGGTAGGCGATCCCAATAAACTTGAATTATTGAATTAGCCTGCGCGCGTCTCTGCAGAACGGGGTGTAACGGTACCATTAAAGAAAGGTTTTTCTAATACAGGACCTGAGAAAT
>JAUWDP010000053.1 GCA_030608725.1 Candidatus Bathyarchaeota archaeon | reverse complement strand
GTCCCAGGTGGTGGTGTAGGTGGAAGGGATCGCCGTGTGGGTTATCTCGCCCTGCAGCGCGATCTCAAGGAGGTTCTCCTTGTTTGTCTTCACCATGTAATAACTCCGCTGAGAACGTTCAACATACCCTATTTGACTGTTGCCCCCGCCCTCAATGACGTTTATATATGCTGGCTACATTTCATATCGAAGCTCAAGGAAGGTTACAAAGTTGATGAGGGGAAACCAGTACGACGCCGCCATAACCATATTCTCGCCCGAGGGGCGCCTCTACCAGGTCGAGTACGCCCTGGAGCTCGTGAAGCGTGGGGCACCCATAGTGGGCATCCACTCGCCGGAGGGCGTGGTCCTAGCGGCCAACGAGACCCCGGAGAGCAACCTTGAGGACACCAGCACGTTCAGGAAGATATTCCAGATCGACGAGCACGCGGGCGTCGCCATCGCTGGCCTCAGCTCCGACGCACGGGTCCTAATCGACAAGGGCCGGGTCTTCTGCCAGAGCAACAAGCTCCTCTACGACGAGCCCGCCGACATAGAGGGACTCGTGGGCACACTGAGCGACCAGATCCAGGTCTACACCCAGCACGGGGGCATCAGGCCCTTCGGGGTGAGCCTGATCTTCGCCGGCGTCGACACCACCGGGCCCCACCTCCTCACAACCGACCCCAGCGGCTCCTACAGGGGCTACAGGGCTCGGGCTCTGGGCAGAAACGCCGAGGAGTCCAACAGGTATCTTGAGGAGAACTACAGGGAGGATCTGTCCCTCGACGAGGCCATAAAGCTGGCCATCAAGACCGTTGAGAAGGGCTCAGGCGAGGAACTCACGTCGGCGGTCGTCAAGGTCGCGGTCATCCCGACTGAGACCAAGACCATGAAGAGGCTGACCGACGAGGTCGTCGCCAAGTACATGCAGTAGATTACCTTATCATTTCTATAACTGAAAAGGGGAGTAGTTCCTACTCTTCCGCGTCGACGATGCCCGCGCCGGTGATGGCGAACCTGATCCTCTCCTCGGGGAGGCTGGGGGAGTCGATGACCCTGGCGAGGCGGGTGTTCTGCTTCCCCTTCCTGAGGAAGACCCTGTGGGTGCAGGCGTGGGCCATGACGTGGCCGCCCGTCGGCTTGTTGGGGTCCCCGTACATGGTGTCCGGGGTGGCCAGGACCTGGTTGGTGATGACGATGGCGACGTTGAAGGCCTCGGCGACCCTGAGGAGGTGGCTGAGGCAGCTGGCGAGCTTCTGCTGGCGCATGGAGAGGTTGGCGCGGCCGATGTACTCGCCCCTGAAGTGGCCTATCATGCTGTCGACGATGACGAGCTTGATGTTGCTCCTCTCCACGAGCTCGGGGAGGCTGCTGATGAGGAGGGCCTGGTGCTCGCTGTTGTAGGCCCTGGCGACGAGGATGCCCTCCAGGATCTTCTCGGGGTTCAGGCCTTTCTCCTGGGCTATCTGCATGACGCGCTCGGGCATGAAGGTGCCCTCGGTGTCTATGGCGCAGACGTTGCCGCCGAGGCCGCCCTCCTCCCGGGAGAGCTGGGCGTTGACGCTGAGGGTGAAGCAGATCTGGGTCTTCCCTGAGCCGAACTCTCCGATGAGCTCGGTGATGGAGCCCGTCTCGACTCCTCCGCCGAAGATGCGATCCAGCTCGCTGGAGCTGGTGGTGCATTTGAGCATGCTCTTCCTCATCTCCAGCACCTCCAGTGCGGGGATGAACCCGGGGTCGACGTGCATCCTGGCGAGGCGGCAGACCTTCAGGGCGGTGTCACTTCCCATCCCGGCGACGTCCGCTATCTCCCTGGCGGGGGTGACGGCTATGGCCTTAACGGTGGTGAAGCCCGCCTTCAGGAGCTTGTTGACGGTGGTGCTCGCGACTCCCTTCAGGGTCCCGGGCTCAAGTACTTCAGTCAAGTTATCTCTCCTCGGTGCGAACTCCGGTTTCCGGGATATAAGGGAAACGTAGTTATGTGAGGGTAGGAGAGGTGGGTGAAAGTGGAGGGAGACGGAGCTCTAACGAGCATAAGGGCCGTTTGAGTAAATTGGAACAACTGTTTCAAAGGAGTCCTAATATACACTCGGGATGTACCCCACTAGAAGAATATGACAGGTAAAAATTTAGGTAGCAAATTAGTCATCTCGTCCTTAATCGTAATACTGACCCTTGGATTGATCGGGTCTTATACAGTCCTCGCCGCAAGGCCTGAAAAGTACGGGCCTCCTGAGGTCCCCGGTACAGCTCAGAGGTACAATATGACGGACGTCGTTCCCCACGCCTATGTTCATAACTACTCTCTTGGTTCGATGCAGGCGCTCCAGTTCAGGAACATGACGATAATGTTCAACGCGAACAGGGACATGAAGCTCAACATAACTGCGGATCCGGGGTTCGCCATGAGGCACCTTGAGATGAACCTGAGACTAACCGACTCCCTGAGCCTGAAGGTCCATGCGAGGGTTGGGCCTCCTGAGGGGGTTCCTAGACCTGAAGACGGGCTCCATAAATACCTGGAGATTGAGCCCAACTCCACGAGTGGGGTCAGGGCGACCATGAGGCTCTACATCGACCACGAGGAGCTTCAGGATGAGCTCGGGAGGTACGTTGAGGCCCAGAGGCTGAGATGGTGCTTCTGGAACGGCACCGGATGGGAGCCCGTCACGAGCTGGATGGACAGGGAGGGCTTTCTAGTCTGCAACACCAGCCACTTCTCCTCATGGACGGTGAGGGAGATGAAGAAGCCACCGACCATACCCTCACCGAACATACCCGGAATACCCGCCCATGTACGAGCATACAACTATACCATGGTGACACCCGAAGGCTTCAGGTGGACCATGCGGGAGAGGGAGCAGGCCGTCTTCGCCTTCAGGAACATGACGATGATGTTCAACTGCAGTAAGAACCTCGAGCTCAACATCACAGCAGGCCCCCGAGTTACTCAGCGACTCTTCAGTCTTGAATTGCACGCCGGCGAGGCCATGAGGCTCAACATGCGGATCCACACAGATCCGCCTACCGGGATACAGGCGACAAACCGTAGCATAGGGACATACATCGAGATAGAGCCCAACGCGACGGCGCCATTCAATGCCAGACTAGGGATGCTCATAGAGAAGGATGCCCTGGAGGCGCAGCTCGGGCGGGAGATCGATCCCCTTGAACTGAGGTGGGCCTGGTGGAACGGCACCGCTTGGGAGGAGGTTGAGAGCATACTCTCAGAGGACAACGTACTAGAGGCCGAGACAGAGCACTTCTCCACGTGGACTATAGTGGAGACATCGCTTACTGAACCCGTGGAACCTACTAGTGATGAGCCAGACCCTCAAGCGGGCCAGACAAACTGGTTCCTGATCGGGGGGGTCGTCGTCGCCTCCGTTGCAGCCCTAGTAGTTCTTTTAAGGAAAAATCGGTGAGACAGCGTAATCTGCGGCTTTACTCACCCCATTTTTTTATTCCTATAAGATAGATTTTAGATACTCCCTGTCTATTAGTTTGAGGTATCCGATGCGCTCCGCCATAATCCTAGCCGGGGGACGATCAACCCGGATGAACGGTGACAAGGGCCTCAAGGAGCTGAGCGGAGAGGCTCTCGTGAACCGAGTCATACGGCGGGTGGGCGAATTGGTGGACGAGGTCCTCCTAGTGGTCGGCTCGGAGGAGCAGAGGGAGGCATACTCCGGAGTCGTTAACGAGGACGTCACGCTAGTCGTGGACCTGTACAGAGACGGCTCCCCACTCGTCGGAGCGATCACGGGCCTCAAGCATGCGAAAGGCGAGTACGCGTTCATGGCAGCCTGCGACATGCCCTTCATCTCAGATGAGGTCGTTGAGACCCTCTTCAACGAAGGCGAGGGGTACGACGGGGCCGTCTACCAGTGGCCCAACGAGTGGATTGAGCCCCTTCTGGCCGTATACAGGGTACAGCCATCTCTGGTGAAGGCGTTGGAGCTCTACGGCTCAGGAGACCTGCGTGTCCGGAGGATACTGCAGAACCTTCCCAACGTCAAGATGATCCCCATGGAGGACCTGAAGGCCATCGACGCCGACCTCCACTCACTCTTCGACGCTGACACGGAGGAGGCGCTGCGGGAAGCAGAGAGCATCCTGGAAAAAAAGGGATAAAATTAGTAGAAAAAAGGGTTCTTAGATCAGCTGCTCGTCGAGCCCGGTTTTCGGGATCAGCACCGTCAGGACACCGTTCGTGTACTCGGTCGTCCTCTTCTCGGGGTCGGTCACCCAGGCTGACAGGTCGATCTCGGTCTCGAAGCTGCCTGCCTTGAGCTTCAGCTTCCCGTTCTCGGTCTCCAGCTGGATGTCCTTCTCCTCGACTCCGGGGAGCTCGATGTACAGCGTCAGCTGGTCCTTCCCCACGCTTATGTCGTAGAGGGGCTCCCGGGGCTGCTCTGGGTTGGGCCTCAGCGGCGGCAGTATGTCTGTGGGTCTGTTCAGCGGGGGGCGTGCCAACGGGGGGCGTTCCCTGAGCCCGGGGGTCGAGAAGAAGCCCCGTGCGATGAATCCCTTCATGCCGGGCCTCTCTATGGGCTCGAAGCTCCAGTTGCCTTCCATTTCGCCGGACTCTGCTTTCTCCTTCAGTGAGTCGAAGTTGGGTAGCCTGTTTTCGAAGGATCCGAAGCCCTTGAACAGGTCCTCGGTCATCCTCTTCTGCAGCTCCTCCATCTCACGGAATATGTCGTCTATTCTCATTCTCTCATCTCCTATAGCTGTTCGAGGATCTCCAGCATCCGCCTCATCGCGACGCTCATCATCAGGAACTGGGCCTCGCCGTTGCGGGTCGTCCTGTACCTGCCCTCTTCGTCCTTCTCGATGAACCCGGACCGCCTCAGGCGCTTCGTGGAGTCTGAGACGATCTTGGGGTTCATCCCCAGCTCGTTCATGAGCTCCGTGAATCCCATGGAGCGGTCGGTGGTGTCGAAGAAGGAGCGCATCATGCGCATCCTTCCCCGGTTGGCCAGGGCGTTGAACAGGCTCTCGAAGCGGGCCATCTCGCCCTCCATCTCATCTAACTCCCGGCTGAGGGACCTCCTGTCCCACTGGCGGGCGTTGAGTGGTATCTCCCAGAGGACCTTCTCGTCCTCGACGAGCATCAGTTTCAGCATTGCTTTCTTCCTCGCTTACCATCTGGTAAGTTACTGTTCGGTAATTACCAAAAGGTAACCTATAAACCCTTTCTAGGCGTCCCCGTCACGTTTATCAGTCACACACGATATGGTGAGTGTGAAATGCCCCAGAAGAAGAGCCTCAAGCAGATTGAGAAGCAGCAGAGGAAGAAGGACAGCGGGGATAAGGAGAAGGGTGGCAGGGTGATCAAGACCATAGGCGCCCTTGATATCGAGGACATCGACAGCGAGGATCTCATGGAGCAGCTCCAGAAGATGAAGGCGGTGACCCCCACGGGTCTGGCCATACATTACAGCCTCAAGGTGAGCATGGCGAAGAAGCTCCTGGACCAGCTCCAGAAGGACAAGGTCGTGGAAATGGTATCCCGCAGCCACAACCTGAAGGTCTACGCCCTGACAGCCGACTAGGCCCGCTCGATACGTATCTTAGCGCCACTCCTCAGGCCGCTGAAGAGCCCCAGGTTCTCGGTCACCTTACCGAAGGTATTCACGGGACTGTAGGGCCGGGTATCACTTGTATAGATGACCACTGCGTCCTGCATCGGCCAGTACGCTATGTCACCGGCCTTCACCGTTTTTACCGCCTTCTCCGCCCCGCGCCTTATCCCCACGATGAACGAGTAGCCTCCGGGCTGGGAGTGGAGGCGGCCCTCTAGGGGCATCTTGGTCATGAGGACGCTGAAGGTGAGGGGCGCGGAGAACCTGATGAACTCGCCTGAGGCCTCCCCGACGTCCGGGAGGACAATCCTCACAGGTATCCTGGACGGGCTCTCATCCAACGCATCTTAACCTCCCGTAACGTATCTCACTATCTTCTCGGCCACGTTTATCCCTGTCGCGCCCTTCAGGCCCTGCCACCCGGGGGCCCCGTTGACCTCCAGCACCACCGGGCCATCCGGGGACTCGATGACGTCGACGCCAGCGTAGTCGAGGCCCATCACCTCCGTCGCCCGGACACCGAGCTCCTTGATCTCCTCGGCGACGGGCTCGTCCACCATGGTCCCTCCCTGGGCGACGTTGGTCTTCCACTTGCCCTCCTCGCCGTACTTCACAGCGGTCCCGATGACCTTGCCCCCGACGACGAAGACCCGGATGTCCCTTCCAGGGTTGTCGATGTACTTCTGGACTATCAGGGGCTGCCCGAGGCGGGTCAGCATCTTCCAGGCGTTATAGGCGAGGTCGTGGTCATCGAACTTCAGGGCGCCCTTCCCCATGCTTCCGAGGATTGGCTTGTAGACGAATACCCCCATTTCCTGGGAGCGCGTGTAGGCCCTGTTCATGCTCTCCGTCGTGAAGGTCTCCGCAACAGGCAACCCGGCAGCTTGGAGTGTGTACTGCGTGGAGTACTTGTCCCTGGCCCTCCTGAAGGCGTAGGTCGGATTGACTACCCTGATGCCCGCAACCTCCATGTGCTCTATCATGCTTATGCGCCGGGTGAGCTGCTCGCAGCTGCCTGGGCCGAAGCTCCGGAGGAAGCAGACCTCGGTTTCGGTTACCTCCTGGCTCTTGAGCCAGAACTTGGAGCCCTCTTGTGAGACCTCGGAGGAGACGTCGATGATGCTGCCCACCGTGACCACGTGGCCTAGTTTCTCCGCAGCCTCAGCGAGCTCCATACCGTTTGCGCTTGGTGCACTGCCATGCAGGAGGAAAACCTTCATAGAATCTCCCGTTAGTCAACATCGATGGGTTAAATAAATGTGATTACCCTCGGAGAACCTTCTCTCGAATATCAATGACGAATATTGCTCAGGTATCAGAGATAGTCTCTCAGGTTGTAATCGGGCTTCAGCCCGAACTTGGAGCTTATCAGGCGTCCTATGACTGAGCCCACATACTCAGCGATGATCTCAACCAGCTTCCGGTCATCCTCAGAGAAGGCTTCAGCGTCCCTCCTCCCAATCTCGATGACAGCCACGACCTTATCCCTGACCTTGACAGGGACCGCCAGCTTCGATTCCTCACCATCCGTTGAGCTCGATTTCAAAACGCTCTCACCGATGCACGCGGCCTCGGCGGCGATGCTCTTGCCAGAAAGGGACTGCTCTTTGGGCT
>JAUWDP010000014.1 GCA_030608725.1 Candidatus Bathyarchaeota archaeon | reverse complement strand
GGTAATTGGCCTGTAAGCCTTGCGGGGTCAAAGGTAGTTTGGTAGGCCAACATCACCAGCGTCTCTACTACGAAACCCCATGCTGGGGTGCAACCCTCTTCGGGGCCGCATACACGTACGCCTCGTCCGAGGCAGGCAGGGAGAGCGCCCCGGGGCAGCTCACGGTCCCAGAGCTCAGGCAGATCTACGGCATCATGGAGATCTGAGATGAAGGTCTGCTACCTCCTCGGCTACCCGGTGGGCCACTCCATGAGCGCCGTTATGCACAACGCCGCCTACGAGGAGCTGGGCCTGAAGTACAGGTACGACCTCAGGGGGGTGAGCCCAGCGAAGCTGGGGGCGTTCATGACCGGCGAGATGAGGGATCAGGCAGTCAGGGGCGCGAACGTGACCATCCCCCACAAGGTTGCAGTCATGGAATACCTCGACGAGGTTGACCGCGAGGCTCTGGTTATTGGAGCAGTCAACACGATCGTGAACGATGGGGGAAGGCTAAAGGGGTACAACACGGACGGGCGAGGAGCTATCCGTGCCCTAGAGGAGGCTTACGGGGAACTGGAGGACATCAAGGCTGTGATAGTTGGAGCTGGTGGAGCAGCGAAAGCGATCGGTTACCACCTATCCGCCAAAGCGAGAAGAATCACGATCCTTAACAGGACTCAAAGCAGGGCTGAGGAGCTGGCAGCACACCTCTCCTCGATGCCAGAATGTAAAGCGTCGGTTGAGCCTTCTTCCCTCCGCAGAAAAGAGCTGGAAGAGGCCCTGAAGGAGGCCGACATACTCATCAACACGACACCCGTGGGCATGACCCCCGACGTAGAGGGCACGCCAGTGGATGGAAGCCTCATTAGACCGGGAACACTGGTCTTCGACACGGTCTACAACCCCCTGAGGACGAGGCTCCTCCGGGAGGCCGTGGAGGTCGGGGCCAGGACCCTCTCCGGTCTTAAGATGCTGGTCTACCAAGGGGCCGCCGCTTTCAAGCTATGGACAGGCTTGGAACCCCCCGTGGAGCTCATGTACGACGCTGTAACAGAGGTGCTGGGAGGGGAACAAGGATGAACGTGGCCCTCTTCGGGTTCATGGGCGTCGGCAAGAGCTCCGTCGGGAAAATGCTGGCCGAGAAGCTGGGGCTCTCCTTCGTCGACCTGGACCAAGAGATAGTCAGCAGGACCGGGAGGAGTATCGAGAGCATCTTCCAGGCCGACGGCGAGGAGAGGTTCAGGGAGATAGAGAAGGCTGTGACGAAGGAGTACTCGGCACTCGACGGCCAGGTCATCGCCTGCGGTGGCGGGACGGTCATCAACCCCGAGAACCTGGAGAACCTGAGGCGGAGCTCGAGGATGGTGCTCCTCACAGCAGAACCCGAGGTCATCCTGGAGAGAGTGGAGGCCAAGAGGGACGTGAGGCCCCTGCTGAACGTCGATGACAGGCTAGGCAAGATCAGGAGCCTCCTCACCAAACGCTGGCCCAGCTACGTCGAGGCAGCGGACATAATAATCGATACATCCGAGTACACACCACAAGTCGTCGTGAGTATTATAATCGAGAACCTAGAGTAGATGATACGCCGATGGATGTAAGAGTCGTACGCAGCCTCGTCGGGGGAACCCTCGAGCCCCCGTCCTCCAAGAGCATGACCCACAGGGCACTGATCTGCTCCGCCCTGGCTAAGGGAGAGAGCGTCATACGCAGCCCCCTCATCTCAGACGACACCTTGGCGACACGATGGATCCTTGAACTCCTCGGGGCGGAGGTCTCAGGCAGCGATGAGGAGTGGAAGGTCAGAGGAGGACCCCTCAAGGAACCCTATGCGGAGCTAGACTGCGGCGAGTCGGGGACCACGATCCGGTTCATGACGGCGGTCTGCAGCCTCGTCGACGGCGTCTGCAAGCTCACGGGGGGGCCGTCCCTCTCCCGGAGGCCCATGGAGCCCCTGGTGGACGGGTTAAGGCATCTGGGGGTGAAGATAGATAGCAAAGGAGGCCTTCCCCCCATCACCGTGAAGGGGAGAGGCAGAATCCGTGGAGGCGAGGCAGCCATCAGGGGAGACATCAGCTCCCAGTTCGTCTCAGCCCTCCTACTTGTGGCACCCCTGGCTGACAGGAAGACGGTCATTAAGATCACGACCCAGCTGGAGTCGAAGCCCTACATCTCCATGACCATGGACACCCAGCGTCTCTACGGCGTCGAGGTCGAGGCCTCTGAGGATATGATTGAATACAAGATCGCTAAGCAGAGCTACTCCCCGGCGGATTTGACCGTCGAGGGGGACTGGTCCTCGGCTGCCTTCATCCTCGCGGCGGGCGCGATGGCTGGGGGCGTTACATTGGGGAACCTCAACCTAGAGAGCGAGCAGGCGGACACGGCCATCTTGGACATCCTGAAGTCCATGGGGGCGATCGTGGAGTGCCGGGACTCCTCGATCCATGTTAGGGAGGCCAAGCTGAGAGGCGTGTCAATGGACATATCGGATTGCCCCGACCTCTTCCCCGTGGTCGCCTCCCTCTGCGCCACGGCGTCAGGGACCAGCACGCTCACAGGGATCAGGAGGCTCCAGTTCAAGGAGTCGGACAGGATCGCAGCCATGGCGGACGGGCTGAAGCGGATGGGGGTGAGGACGACACTGGACGAAGACACGTTCACCGTCGAGGGGGGGAAGCCCAAGGGCTCGATGATAAGCCCCCACCAGGACCACAGGATCGCCATGGCCTTCACGGTGCTCGGCCTCGTCGCTGACGGGGAGACCACCATCATGGACGCCGATTGCGTCTCCAAGTCGTACCCCGGCTTCTGGGACGACATGGAGTCGATAGGGGCGGAGATAAGGGGCATGAGAGAATGAGCAACAGCATCGGCAGAACCTACAGGGTGACCAGCTTCGGGGAGAGCCATGGCAGATGCGTGGGGGCCGTCGTGGACGGATGTCCCACAGGGCTGCGGCTCTCCGCTGAGGACATCCAGAGTGAGTTGGACAGGCGGAGGCCCGGACAGAGCGCCGTGGCCACCAGCAGGATCGAGGAGGACAGGGTCGAGCTCCTCTCCGGGGTCTTCAACGACCTCACGACGGGCGCCCCCATCTGCACCCTGGTCTGGAACAGGGACAGGGACTCATCCGGGTACGAGGCGAGACGATGGACCCCGAGACCCGGCCACGCCGACTACACAGCCCACCTCCGATACGGGGGATTCAACGACTACAGGGGAGGAGGCAGGTTCTCCGGGAGGATAACCGCCAGCTACGTGATGGCGGGGGCCATCGCCAAGAAGCTGCTGTCAGAGACCCTGGACGTGGAGGTACTGGCCCACGCCAAGGAGATAGGGGGGCTCAAGGCGAGGGAGGTGAGCCCCGACGAGATCAGGGAGAACGCCGAGGGCAACCCCGTGCGATGCGGCGACACGGAGATAGCCGAAAGGATGGTTGAGCTCATCGCCGAGAGCTCCAAGCAGGGGGACAGCCTGGGAGGCGTCGTTGAATGCTTCACACTGAACCTGCCCCCGGGCATAGGAGACCCCGTCTTCGACACCCTGGAGGGAGACCTGGCGAAGGCCCTCTTCGCGATCCCGGCCGTGAAGGCCGTGGAGTTCGGCCTCGGGCGGGGGTTCTCCTCGATAAAGGGCTCCGAGAGCAACGACGCCTTCACGTTGAGAGATGGCAGGATCGAGACTGAGACCAACCGGATGGGGGGCATAACAGGGGGGATAAGCACCGGGATGCCCATCACGGTCAGCGTCACGTTCAAGCCCACTCCCTCCATCAGCCTGCCCCAGAGGACAGTCGACATCGAGAGGATGGAGGAGACCACCCTCGTCGTGGAGGGGAGGCACGACCCCTGCGTGGTCCCCAGGGCCGTACCCGTCGTGGAGAGCGTCGTGGCGATGGTTCTAGCCGATCAAACCCTGAGGGCTGGGCTAATACCTAGGGTGCTGGGAGGTGAAGGGTCATGACGAGCGAGAGGATTGCGGAGCTCAGGGACGAGATAAACGGGTTGAACGTCCAGATAGTCGAGCTCCTCGCACGCCGCGTGGAGGTCGCTAAGAGGATAGGCGAGGCGAAGAGGGAGCGGAACCTGCCCATCGTGGACAGGACGCGTGAGGGTAAGGTGTACGAGCGCGTCCGAGAGCTGGCGACGGAGAGGGGCTTGGACCCCGAGGGCGTAGTGAAGGTGTTCGTGGAGATCGTGGATCTCTGCACCAGGGCCCAGCTGGAGGAATCGGCATGAGGGTGGCGTTCCAGGGGGAGCCTGGTGCCTACAGCGAGGAGGCCATCATCCAGCACTTCGGGGCCGCCGCGGAGCCCCTCCCTAGGCCAATCCTGAGGGATGTCTTCGACGCCGTTGAGGGCGGGGAGGCGGAGACCGGGTTGATCCCCGTCGAGAACACCATCGAGGGGAGCATCGTCAGGAGCTACGACCTCCTCAACGAGAGGAGCCTCAAGGCACGGGGGGAGGTGATCCTCAGAGTCATCCACTGCCTCATCGCCAACCCCGGGGTCTCCCTCCCCGACGTGGTCAAGGTCTACTCCCACCCCCAGGCCCTGGGGCAGTGCCGGGCCTTCATCGAGGGGCACGGCCTCGAGTCAGTCGCCGCCTCCGACACCGCTGGCAGCGTGAAGATGCTGAAGACCTTGGGTATCATGGACGCGGCGGCGATAGCCAGCAGCCGTGCGGCCGAGGTCTACGAGATGAATATCATTGAGAGGGGCATCGAGGCCCACAAGGAGAATTATACCAGATTCATCGCCATCGGTGGGGAGGATTGCCAGCCCACGTCCGACGACAAGACCTCCCTGGTCTTCGCCACGGACCACAAACCCGGTGCACTACACAGGGCTCTCGGCTCATTCGCTGGGAGACAGATCGACCTGACGAAGATCGAATCCCGTCCCCAAATGGGCAAGCCTTGGGAGTACCTCTTCTTCGTCGACGTCGTGGGCCACAGGGACGACCCGGATATGCGGGAGGCCCTCGACGAGCTGAGGGAGAGCACGCGCATGGTGAAGGTGCTCGGCTCCTACCCGAGGTCCGCCTGAGGGACCTCTTCCCTGGGCGACTCCTTCACGAAGAGTGTGAATATCAGGCAGCCGGTGATACCCAAGGCCAAACTGGCGTAGAAGGGGGTCTGGGGCGAGAAGTTCTCGTAAAGGTATCCCCCCAGCATCGGGGCGGGCGTGACGATGAGGCCCGTCATCGTCCCCATCATCCCCAGGACGCTTCCCCGGTAGTCTGCCGGCGCCACCTCGTTAACGAGGGCGTTCCAGACCGGTCCCCCCATGGAGCCCATGACGTTGCCGCCGAGGCCCTCCCCCACCCCACCGATGAGCCTCGTGACGACAAGGCTCTGGAACCCGGTGGAGAGTACATAGCCAAGGCTGCTGAAGGAGACCAGGGCCTGGGAGAGGATTATATAGGGCTTCCTCCGGGCGCGGTCGGAGAGGAACCCGCTTGGAATCATGAAGAGGGCGCCGACGAAGTTCGCGACTATGCTGGCGATACTCCACTGCATCTTGGTCATACCCAGCTCCTCTATGCAGTAGACCACCACGAAGGACCAGAAGATCTGGAACCCGAAGCTGCTCAGCACCGCCACGAGTATGAGCTTCCAGATCTCCCTCGGGGCCCCCCTCAGCTTGCCCAGGGACTCCCTCACCCCCAGCCTGCTCAGGCTGGCCTCACCCCTCGTTTCCACGAGGTACCTCCACTGGAGGATGATGCTGGGCACCAGCACCAGGAACGAGGCGATGAAGCCAAGATGGGAGGCCTCGACTACCCCCATGCTGTCCTGGATGTAGCCTCCGAAGGGGTAAGCTGCCACGATGAAGAGGTAGGTGGCCATGGAGTAGGCCCCGAAGCCCGTGGCGCGGTTCTCGTCCGAGAGGGACTCGGCGATGAGGGCGCTCCGCGCGGGGATCGCGATCGAGGAGAGGGAGTAGGCGAATATGCCGGGTATTAGCATCGTCCAGTGGGTCGAGAAACGGAATATTAGGGGAGGGATGAAACCGAAGAGAGCGCTGAAGAGGATGATCTTCCTCCTCCCGTACCTGTCAGCGAGCATACCGCCTGGGAGCTGCAGCAGGAGGTTGCAGAGGGCCTGGAGGGAGGAGAGGGCCCCGAGGATCCCCTTGGAGGCTCCCAGCTCGAGGAGGTAAAGCCCCCAGAAGGGGCGCCAGAGGAACATCGCGAACATGCCGAGGCTCTGGGACAGGGTGATGACCATCAGGTTCCTGTTGGATAGAACGGTTCCGACGGACCGCCTGAAGGACAACACGCTCATCACCACTCTACGAGTCTTCCGGGAGACGTTGCCTATAGGTGGCTGGTAGCATATTTCACATTTTTCTGTAAACGTGCTGAGGGACGTCGACCGGGGGAAATCACCTAAAAATAAGTGCCACCGAATTTACGGCAATTCTGCGATAAACTACCTGTTCCATACTTATGATCCATAATCCTTTTTATAAAAAACTGGGAATTTCGTTGTATTCGACCGTAAAAAGCTGGATATACTCTTGTGATCCTGATTTAAAATATGGAAAATAGATTTAGAAGGGGGCTCCACAATCAGTTTAAATAACGTTGATTCTATGATGAACCAATACATTTTTTCGTGAAGATTTATTTTCTGCTGACACAAATATTGAGAAACGTCCCTTTCCGTCTTTCTCGCTCTTTCGGGCGTTATCGAATAAGCTGCTCTGGACAGGACTACTTATAGGTCCGGAGACGTGTATTTTCGGGTAAGCCATGCTCCATATAACCTACAAACCTGCGGAGGAGCTGGTCATCCTTGAGATGGTCGAGTACAGCCTCCGTGAGCTGATCGATACATGTACGCTTCTTATGAACGCAGGGAGGCCTGTCATCCTCAACTGGGCGGATGGAGTGGCCTTCAACCACCAGCCCCTGCCCTTCAACACTAAGGAGCTCCTCAAGGAGCGGATGAAGGGACGCATCTACTGGGCGAGCGTCATGTTCGCCAGCATGCCGGACTATGTCGAGAAACTCAAGGTCGGTGCTCTAGACATCCCGGTCGTGGCAACGCCTAATCCTGTGCTCAAGAAGGCGGCTGCCTGGCTCAGGGGACAGCTAGGAAGCGATCTCTGAGTCCTCTGGAGGTCTACCTGGCTCCTCAACCAGGTTCTTGTAGTCGATCTTGGGAATGTATAGCCGCTTCTCGGGTATTAACCCGCGGGGCTTGAAGACTAGGAATAGCAGGAGCAGCACTGATAGGGCCATGTTCTCAAGGATCAGGAATAGGCTTGCCCGACCCGACGCAGCGATGACGCTCCCGAAGAACATGTTGAACGTTGAAATGAGTTTCAATATACCGACGCCGAAGATCACACCTATCAGGGACCCGGCGTTGTTCCCCATGCCCCCGATGGTGATCATGAGCCAGGGCCAGAGGGTGTACGTGAGCTGGTCGTAGAACTTGTACTGGACGTAGTTGTAGTAGAGAGCGATCAGGACCCCAGTCACGGCCATCATGCCCGAGCTGAACATCATTACTTCCCTCCTTATCCGCACAACGTCCTTCCCCATGCTCGCCACGGTCCACTCGTTCTCCCTTACGGCCCTCATCAGCCTGCCAAACGGGGAGTTCTGAATAGTCCTGATGATGAAGAAACAGAAGAGCCCCACGAGGAGGGTCGTGACGGCCACGACGAGCATGTTCTCTCCGGGATACCACGAGAGGAAGTTGGGTACGAACGCCCCATGGGTGCCCCCGGCCAGCCACGATATGTTGGTAGCAAAGATGTTACCAACGCTGGCTAAAACATAGAGGAGGACCATCAGGATCGAGGTCCTCAGCCTCCCACTCATCATGGCGATGAGCCCGCCCAATAGGGTGCCGAAGACGAGGGCTAGGGCGAGGGATAACAGGAACAGGGAGATGCCCAGGAGAGGATGTGTCCTGAGGAAGACGGTTATGGCTGAGACGTTGTATGGGTTGTCGAAGACCCAGTCGGGTCGGAAGGTCACCCCCGCCATTCCGACTATAAACATACTTATCCTGATGATGAGGGAACTCGTGACGTACGCACCGCAGGCCACGGAGAGGTTGTTGCTCATGTTGGGGATGCCGGCGTTCCCGTACTGGAAGTTGAGGGCGGCGGCGACGATCAGGTACTGGCCGAAGAAGATTGCGAAGTTCATTAGCACTATCTGCCATGTCGTCAGCATAGGCGTCACCGAGATATCTATGGAGGTTGGACATTACGTTAAGAACTTTATGATCGGACCACTTGGTCACCACGTCTTAACGCCCTATATTTTTAAAAGGAGTGAGGGAATCCAGTATAGAGTTCAACCACGAGGGAATGTTTGATGAGAGATAAAGCTGTTTCAGAGATCTTCGAGACGGCGAGCAAGGAGAGCCGCGACTTCCTCTTCGAGCACGAGGCGAAGAACCTCTGCGGCTCGTATGGCATGCCCATCACTGCCATCACCGTCGCCACGTCCGAGGAGGATGCGGTCAAGGCGGCCGAGAAGATAGGCTACCCCATCGTCCTGAAGATAGTCTCACCCCAGGTCCTCCACAAGTCTGACGCTGGAGGGGTCCTGATCAATATCAAGGACGAGAAGGGGCTGAGGGAAGGCTACAACACCATCCTCAAGAACGTGAAGAAGCACGTGCCCGACGCCGAGATCACCGGAATCCTGGTCCAGGAGATGGCCCCCAATGGCACCGAGATCATAGTAGGCTCCACGTATGACCCCACGTTCGGCCCCACGATCATGTTCGGCCTGGGCGGGATATTCGTCGAGATCCTCAAGGACGTCAGCTTCAGGCTCGCGCCCATCACGCAGACGGACGCAGAGGAGATGGTGAAGGAGATCAAAGCCTACAAGATCCTGGAGGGTGTAAGGGGTATGCCTCCGGCCGATCAGGAGACCATAGTGGAGATCCTCCTGGCTACCTCCAAGATGCTGATGGAGTGCCCCGAGATCAAGGAGCTGGACATGAACCCGGTGCTCGTCTACGAGGAGGGTGCCAGGGTCGTCGACGCAAGGGTCATCCTCTAGAGGATGCACACCTCCCCTCCATATCATAATGTTCTAGGACAGTAAATCAGGCACATTTTTCCTCATTGTGATCATTGAAGGCTATGAAAAGGGGATGAGATGAAGGTCTGCGCCTTCTTTAGGCGCCCTGAATCCACTTCCTGAAGCCTCTGAACTCCAGGAACGCAAGGAGGCCGCCAAGCACGAGGACTGCCCCCCGTGAGCACCATCGACCCGCTCCCACCCGTAACCTGGTCTAATGCGGTCTCCAGTACTCCCCAGAAGACCCCCAGGGTATGGAACACGATACCGGTTCCCTGGGTAAGGGCCACCCTCACCTCTGCTTTATCAGACGATTTCCTGAAGGAGACGTCCTCGTGAGCGTAGCTCATCTGAGCAGGGGAGAGGCTGTAGACTCCGCTGTTCTCCAGCTCGATGGTGTAGGATATAGTCTCGGACTGACCGGGGTCTATCCTGGGCCAGTACCCTGAGGTCGACCCAGACGTGAGGCGCGAGCTCAGGCTATAACTTGAAAGGGTTCCCCCGTCGTCGAGCTCAACGTTCGTCATGGGGTCGTCGTCGTTGTTCTTGATCGTGACGGTTACTTCGACCCTGCTTCCCTCCTTGACCCGGGCGTCGGAGACAGCCTTAGTGATCTTCACATTCAGGGGTAGCGTGAGCCCTGAGATTCCGAGCTCCAGGCTCGACGGGTCTATGGTGCCACCCGGCTCGATGACAGTGACAATCCCTGGGTCGATGAATGACTCGTTGAATAGCCCAGACATTAGGTCGTCCAGGGGTAGCGAAGTCACGAGCTTCATGTTGGGCTCCTCCCCCTCGGGGTCGAAGATGTCCCCCGTGACGACCAGGAAGTTCGACATATCGGACTCGGGTGAGAAGGTCACCTCACCCTCAATCCCCAGAAGCCCCAGGAGGTCCAGGGCGCGCGCGCACTAGTCAAGCTCATAAAGGGCGTAGACAGACTCTCTACGAGGTAGGGTACTTGTTAAGCATCAATAAGCTAGCCTACGAGCTGGCCAAGAAGTTTATTGGGCTCCCCGAATTCTACGGCGTAACCGTCGAGAAGCTCCCCTGCGGGACGACGGTCATCGACACGGGCCTTGAAGCCCCCGGTGGATACGAGGCAGGACTGTTGACGACCCGGATAGCCATGGGGGGAGCGGGGAGTGCGAACCTGGGATACGCGGACTTCGGCGGCCTCAAGCTGCCTACTGTCGTCGTAGCCACGGACCATCCGGCAATAGCGCTCTTCGGCGCACAGCTTGCAGGATGGAGGATTAAGCCCGAGGGCTACACGGCTGATACGTCGGGTCCAGCGAGAGCCCTAGCGTTGAAGCCCAAGAAGGTGTATCAGAACATCGAGTACAAGGACGAGGCGGACGTCGCCGTCCTCCTGCTGGAGACGGAGGAGAAGCCCCCTGACTCGGCGGGCACCTACGTGGCGGAGAAGTGCGGCGTCGAGCCCGAGAACGTCTACCTGGTCCTGACATCGACCACGTCCCTGGCGGGGATGGTCCAGATCTCGGGGCGCATCGTCGAGACCGGGCTGTTCAGGCTGGACGTCCTGGGGCTGGACCTGAAGAAGGTGAAATATGCCGCGGGGTACGCGCCCATCATGCCTGTCCACGTGGACCACGGCATAGCCATGGGGCGGGCCGAGGACGCACTGACCTACGGGGGGGTCACCAACTACGTCGTCGACGAGGAGGAGGACGTCCTGAGGGAGCTGGTGGAGAAGGCCCCCTCAACCAACTGCAAGGACTACGGGAAGCCCTCATACGAGATCTACACGGCGGCCGACTTCGACTTCACCCAGGTAGACCCGGCCCTCTTCGCCCCGGCGGTGATCACCATGACCTGCGCCAAGACGGGCGCCACGTTCACGCGCGGGGAGATCAACAGCGACATACTGAAGAAATCCTGCGAATGAGACAAGGCTCACTATTCTCTCCTTTTTTCACAATATGCAGAATTTTAGCGATTATCTTATAAGTTAGGTTGGCATATCCATCCAACACGGACAAT
>JAUWDP010000073.1 GCA_030608725.1 Candidatus Bathyarchaeota archaeon | reverse complement strand
AGTCTATCATGCAGCCCGTTTGGTCACCTGAAAGCGTCCTTTACTTCATATCGGACAGGAGCAACTGGTGGAACCTTTACCGCTGGAGAGGCGGCGAGGTGGAATCTGTCTGCCAAAGAAAGGCGGAGTTCGCGGTTCCCCACTGGGTCTTCGCGATGTCAAACTACGCGTTCGAGTCGGAGAGGAGCCTGATATGCAGCTTCACTGATAAGGGGGCGTGGAGCGTCGCCCGATTGAATACGGAGGAAGGCGACCTGGAAACCATCGAAACCCCGTACACCAGCGTCTCAGACCTCCACATATCGAAGGGGCACGCTGTGTTCGTTGGGGGCTCCCCACGTGAGGCTCCATCCATCGTCAAGCTGGACCTGAGCACCCACGAAATCGATGTGTTGAAGAGATCCAGCGACATATCCGTTAACCAAGGTTACCTTTCAAAGCCGGAGCCCATAGAGTTCCCCACGGAGAAGGGGCTAACAGCCCACGCAATATTCTACAAACCGGAGAACAGGGACTACACGGCGCCGCCTGGAGATCTCCCTCCACTGCTGGTATTTATCCACGGCGGACCCACAGGAGCCACCTCCACAACGTTGTCTTGGGGGATCCAGTTCTGGACCAGCCGCGGCATCGCCGTCGTGGACGTGAACTATGGTGGGAGCACGGGTTATGGGAGGGAGTACAGGGATAGGCTCAAGGGCCAATGGGGCATCGTGGATGTCGATGACTGTGTGAACGCCGCGAAGTACCTAGTATATACGGGGCAGGTCGATGCGGAAAAACTTGCCATCCGCGGGGGAAGCGCTGGGGGATACACCACAATCAACGCGTTGACCTTCCGGGACCTATTCAAGGCCGGAGCAAGCTACTACGGAATAAGCGACCTCCGAGTCTTCGTTGGGGACACCCATAAATTCGAGTCGAGGTACCTGGACTCCCTGGTAGGACCCTACCCCGAGAGAGAGGACCTCTACCATAACCGATCAGCTATCAACTTCCTCGACCAGATAGACGCCCCCCTGATTCTATTCCAGGGGCTGGAGGACAAGGTGGTTCCCCCCAACCAGGCGGAACTAATATTTGAGGCACTTAGAAGGAAGGGCCGCCCGGTGGCGTATATACCCTTTGAGGGCGAACAGCACGGGTTCCGCCAAGCCAAGAACATAAGGCGAAGCCTTGAGGCAGAGCTGTACTTCTACTCAAAGATATTCGGCTTCGAACATGCTAACGAAATAGAGCGAGTTGAGATAGAGAACCTCTGACACAAATTTTCCCTTGTGCGCGAAGAATAGACTCCATCAGAGAGGACCCCCAGAGATTCGCGGGCGCAACGTTGCCACAGCCAGATTAACCTGATACCATAACAACTTTCAAAGCGATGGAACCTCCATTACTGATTCGGAAGGAGAGTGAGGATGGCCCAACTGCTACGCGAGGTAAGGGAGCTGCTCCGCGCCGAGATTCCAGAGCTACCCGGGATACGGGTGGAGAGGGTCTGCCTAGGCCTCGGGTACTCAGAGGTAAAACTAGAGAGCGGCCACACGGGCGTGTGTAACAGCCTCCTCTCCGAGGCAACGCCCGATTGCTGCCAGATACTTCAGGACGCCGGGACGCTTGCTGGGAGGCCCGCCGAGGCGTTGATGGACCTCGTCGAATCCTGGGACATCATCAAGAGGGTCATCGGAATCTCCACGATCAACGCGCTCTCTCAGATCGTTCTGGAGGCAGAGCCCGACAGGTACTTGGCGGAGAAGGAGAACCTCATCGACGTCATGGAGGTGGGCCCCGAAGACACAGTGGCCATGGTGGGATACATCAAGCCCTTCGCGAAGGCCTTCAGGTCCAAGGCCAGGGAGGTCAACATCCTCGAGAGGAGCCCCCACAGGGAGGAGGGCTTACTCCCGGATACCGCCTGCGAGGCCATTATCCCAGAGGCCGACGTCGTCGTGATAACCGGGAGCGCTCTCGTCAACGGCACCATGGAACGGCTCCTGCAGCTCGCCCGGGACGCCAGGACCGTAGCCCTCGTCGGCCCCACGATAAGCTGCCTCCCTGACCCCCTCTTCAGGATGGGCGTGGACTACGCAGGAGGGATAAGGATAGATGACCCTGACAAGGCGATGCAGATCCTGTCGGAGGGCGGGGGGACCCCCCAGCTCAAGGGAGCCGGGAAGTTCATAACCTACAGGGCGAGGTAGAAGAAGGGTCCATCAGCCACTGATCGCGTACCTGAGGGCGCTCTCAGCGTGGATTGTCGCGGTGTCAAAGAGCTTCACGTCCGTGAGCTCCGGGGTCACTAGAAGCGGAATCTCGGTGCACCCAAGGACGACACCCTGGGCCCCCCTCTCCACCAGTTTATCAATGATCTCAAGATACCCTCTACGTGACTCCTCGGTCAACTTGCCGATGGAAAGCTCCTCAAAGATCACCTTCACAATATAATCCTGATCCTCCATGCTTGGTGTTACCACCTCGATCCCGTGTTTAGCCAAACCCTCACGGTAGAAAGGCTTGGTCATGCTGAACTGGGTACCCATCAGACCCACCTTCCTGAACCCCTCTTCTTTAATGGCTTCGGCTGTCGCGTCAACAATGCTGATAAGCGGCATGTCGACCTGCGCCTGCAAACTATCGAACAGAATATGCATGGTATTAGTAGCTATCACCGTAAAATCTGCCCCCGCACGCCTCAAAGCCTTCAATCCCTCCAGGAGAGCCTTCTCAATGTTATCCCAGTCCTCTACCTGCATCCAGTCCTCGTATTTCTGGAAGCTCACTCCATAGATAACGGTCTCCGGGTATCCATGATCGCCGTAAAGCTCATAGTACCTGTGAACAATATGCATGTAATAGGTTATAGTTGACTCTGGGGTCAACCCCCCGAGAATTCCAATCTTCTTATACATGGGTAAGGGGTCCCGAGGTGCATATATCACAATATTGATAGAGACGCTTTATTCAGGATTCTAAGAGACATTTTCTCATAAATCCACATGTAAACAAAAATTAAATAAAACTGCTTGTATTCGCGGCGTGTGCGATTTTAGTTTGCTTGTTCACGGTGCGCGCTGTTAAAAGGTGCTAGGCTCATGCTAGTATGTTTTCCATTTTATTCGTTTCAAACCTCTTCTTCTGAGCTCAGCCTTATTCTCCTTAGAAAACTAGTTACCCAATCCGAACTTTTCTCCCGCCCTGTGCAACCTCTTTCCTCCCCTGCGATCGCGCACGCGGACTTGAAAAAATATCCGAAATATACCAAGAATAAAGTTAATTCTAGGTACTCTTTCCATATAGTTGCGATATTCTTCCCCGTGTTTGTTGATGAGTCTCCTATCGGCGTATAGACATTCAATATACCAAGTAATTACGACAATCACTCCGGCGGCGAGACTAAGCCAGTACTGTGACATCAAAACCATCGAGACCGATATTAGAATACTCGCACAATATTGAGGATGCCGGATTATCCCATAGATACCCGTATCAACCAGTTTTGTGGTTTTAATATAGCTTTCTCCCTCTTGAACTCCTCCCCCCTTCTTGAATGCATATATGGGTAACCAGCCAAAGATGGCGGAAATCATCAAAATAAACCATCCAAAATTAACCATGTAGTTTAATCCCATCTGGTTATAATGGGTCCAAGCAAGATAAAACTGGAGAAACATGAGAGGGGTGTATATTAGGGCTAGAACCCAGTCTCTCCGTTCCACCTTCCTATCTCCTAAGTCTAAAAACAAACTAAATGAAGCGGGGTAATAATATTTTCGTATTCACTCGCAAGCACGCGCCTGATAATGTGATTAGTTTACCATCATTTTTTTAGTATGTTTGAATTTATCCTCCTTAATTCCATGTTCATCTCAGTGTTCTTGATACCTCTGTTCCCTAGGGGTCGACTTCTTCATGTCCATGCCGAGCATCTCCCCGAGCTTGGCGTACGCCGGCTTCAGGTCGTATTCATGAAACATGGGTCTCCTTTGTCGTCTCTCTGAAGGCTACCTCCACGGACTGGCTGCTCTTCATGACCCTCCTGAGGTTCTAGGAGGATTCGATGGTCGCTATATTCCCTCGGTTGATGATAGCGGTGTGGTAGGTAATCTGGCTGGCTTCCTCGATGTTATGGGTATATCCGTTTCGTTAAGTGAAAGGCCTACCCTTAGTGCCTTAAGCACTGCCGCTTGGTTTGACGCAGCGTGTACAATGTGTATAGGTGTAGGCTTGTGTGCGTTGGTTTCGTTGCTGTAGGGAATATTCGATTTTTTTTCTTTGTATACCTGTTTAGGCTATTTTATGCTTTGATGCTTGTTTTTTAGCGTGGTTTTAAATGGTTTGCTCTTTTTCTAGCTGGCTGTGTGGGTGTTTTCGCTGTATCCGGGAATTTTTCGCGGCTACAGGGTATCTGGTTAAGTGATAAGTCCCCTGCTTCGTGGTCGCTCGTTTCTTGTTACATGGAATAAGCGTTTTTTTACGGTGACTATTATGTCGGTTAAACGTTGAGGGGAGCTTTGTATCAAAATTTGTGTGTGCAATATGATTATTGGTTGGATTTTTTAGTACGGTTTAGCAGATATATATGCGTGGTAAATTATAGCGTTCAGAACGATTCATTAATTCAATTTAATATCGCGTACGCTTGCTTTTCATGAGAAGGTAATAATCTGTTGGGATCGGGGGAGGTCGAGAAGTACAGGTACGACAAGTCTGTCTACGTGGGTGTGATCGGCAACTGTGCCGCATGCTATTATTGCTTGTATGCGTGCCCAGAGGACGCCATAAAGGACACAAAGCCCCCCACCGTTGACGATGCTAGATGCACACGTTGTATGAGGTGTGTGGAGGCATGCTCACGCAACGTGATGCAAATAATACATTACTAACAACCACTTAAAGCGCGTGCATTTTGAACGTTTTAGTGGAAAAGAGGCACATATCCGAGAGGAGCTACCCGGCTCCCCTCAGTATGAACAGCTCCTCCGCGGCGAGGCGCGCGGCGACTGCGCAGACGCCCGGGCACTTGTCCAGCCCGCCGTTCTCGTACCACCACTCGGCGTCCTCATCTTTGAAGAAGTCGATACTTCTCCCAAAGAGTTGCTCCTGTATCTCGAAGCACTTGACGGTCCCGTACCTCTCCCTGAAACTGTCGAAGACCTTGGAGGCAGCTCCCATGGTGGCCACGTAGCCGCCAAAGTCGTTGAGGCTCTCCGTACCCATCTCCAGCCCCACGGCCATCAGGGCGCCTATGAGGGCGCCGCAGGTCTCCCCTTTCCGGGCGACGCCGGCGGACATTGCCGTGCTTGCCTTGAAGGCAGCGGTGAACGCCTTCTCGTCCGCTATTTTCATGTGTGTCTGGAGGGCGTGTAGTACACACCGGGCGCACCCCTCGTAGGCCCTGTTATTGTCGTAGGCGGCCTTGGCGACGCGGTCCAGCACCTTGGCCTTGGACCCTGCCTCCTCGGCGCGCAAGTCGTACCTCGCGGTCTCCTCTGGATAATATTCTTTCGGCATACCGAATCACGTTTATAGGGTATCCAGTAGGAATTAAAACTCGTGTCAGTGAAGTAAATGTCAGATATACCGGATCAGAAACAGACATTAGGTAAAAGAATGGAATCAATGTGCGGGATTGATTTGAAGAGCGTCTGCAGATGGTACAACGAGACAAGCGGCGTGAAGAGGGCATGCGATCTCGGCCTCATCGATAAGAAGTGGGTGGAGGATTACTGCTGGAACGGTGGCAGGGACTGCATCAGGAAGAGGAGATATGAGAGTGAAGGTTTCGTCTCTCCTGACTATGTGCTGCCCGACGGCTCCGTGAGCCAGCCGGTGAAGGAGCATATGGAGAGGAAGGGACGCCTCTGAGCCCATTATTTTAACTGCCCCTGAAGCATAAGCTACACCGATAAAGTTGAGCATGAAGGAGCTAGCAGAGCAGATAGAGTCCCAGCTTAGGGTGGCCACGAGTCCCATCGCGGTGAAGCTAATAGAGTCGGAGGGCCAGATACCGGGGGACGCTGTCAGGCCCCGCAGAGACTTAGGGTACAGCCTGTCCACTTGTCAGGCTTTCTCCTACAGCAGGCGACGTGGGCT
>JAUWDP010000217.1 GCA_030608725.1 Candidatus Bathyarchaeota archaeon | reverse complement strand
GTCTACACGAACAAGTACGTCATCTGCCCCGTCTGCAAGCGACCGGACTCAAGGATCGTCAGGGAGAAGCGCCTCTTCTTCCTCCAGTGCGACGCCTGCGGCGCCAAGTCCTCCATAGGAAGCAAGTGATAGGCTAATGGGCGAGGTCTACGTCAATACCATCCGCCACAACAGGGACACCCTCGTCGCCGTCTGCGACGCCGAGCTCCTGGGGTGCACCCTTGAGGGCGGACGGGTCCCCTTCGAGGTGAGCGAACGCTTCTACGGGGGCTCCCTCAGCAGCCTCGATGAGGCCCTGAAGGCGATGAGAAAGGCCACCATCTGCAACATAGTGGGAAAGAAGATAGTCGAGGCCGCCATAGGGAAGGAGATGATCCAGAAGACGGCGGTCATCTACATCGGCGATGTCCCCCACGCCCAGATTGTCCACCTCTGACGGGATAACCTCCTTATACCCCAAGGGACTATTCTTGTCGGTGAAATTTTGCCAGACCACAAGATCAAGGACATAGATCTGGCCGATCAGGGCGAGCTGCTGATAGAGTGGGCCCAGGCCCACATGCCCGTCCTCGCCATCATCAGGGAGCGCTTCGAGAAAGAGAGGCCCCTAGAGGGCGCGGTGATCGGCGCGTGCCTCCACGACACCAAGGAGACCGCCGTATTGGTGAGGGCCCTAGAGGCGGGAGGCGCCAAGGTTGTCCTCTGCGGATCCAACCCCCTCTCTACCCAGGACGAGGTGGTCGCGGCCCTCGTGAAGACTGGGACACCGGTCTACTCTTGGAGGGGGCAGACCACCGATGAGTACTACTGGTGCCTCAACAAGGTCCTGGACCAGAAGCCGAACATGACCACCGACGACGGCGCCGACCTCGTGAACCTCATCCACTCCAGCCGGACGGACCTTATAGATGGCGTGAAGGGTGGCTCCGAGGAGACCACCACCGGGGTCATCAGGCTCAGGGCGATGGAGGCCGACGGGGCGCTCAAGTACCCCATCATCGCTGTGAACGACACCGACACGAAGCACATGTTCGACAACCAGTACGGCACCGGTCAGAGCACCATCGACGGCATCCTCAGGGCCACCGCCGTTCTACTCGCAGGAAAGAACTTCGTCGTAGGCGGCTACGGCTGGTGCGCCAGGGGCATCGCCAGCAGGGCTCGGGGGATGGGGGCCAACGTCATTGTGACCGAGGTGAACCCCCTGAGGGCGCTTGAGGCGGTGATGGACGGCTACCGGGTGACAACCATGGCGGAGGCCGCGAAGGTGGGGGACATCTTCGTGACCTCCACGGGGGACATCCACGTCATCGACGGAAAGCACATGAAGGCAATGAAGAGCGGGGCCATCATGGCCAACTCGGGCCACTTCAACGTCGAGATCAACATCCCCGCGCTTGAGGAGATATCAACAGGGAAGCGCAGGCTCAGGGACAGCCTCGACGAGTACACGACCAAGGACGGCAGGAAGCTCTACCTCCTCGCCGAGGGGAGGCTCGTGAACCTCGCCGCCGCCGAGGGGCACCCCAGCGAGGTGATGGACATGAGCTTTGCCAACCAGGCCCTCGTCGCGGAGTGGGTCTGGAACGCCGAGAAGATGGAGCCCAAGGTCTACGACGTCCCCAAGAGCATAGACGAGAAGGTCGCCCTGCTGAAACTACAGGGCATGGGGATAGAGATAGACACCCTCACCGAGAGGCAGGCGGAATACCTCCGCTCCTGGAAGGAGGGCACGGTCTAACCCCCTTTTTAACTCATTTTTTCCCACTGAAAATCTCTAATAGTGTCTGGTTCCCCTGAATATTGATGTCTGTTTCATTGCCCAACCAGGGACCCAAGCCCGTGGCCTGGTCCAAGAAAGCGATGGTGAGCAGCTCCCACCCGGCGGTGACCAAGGTGATGCTGGATGTCCTGAAGGACGGTGGGAACGCCATCGACGCCGCTGTGGCCGGAAGCCTTGTGCAACCGGTCCATGAGGTCCATCAGACCAACCACGCGGGGACCGTGGTGACCCTGTACTGGGACGCGGAGACGGAGAAGGCCTACTTCATGGATGCCTCAGCCGAGCTCCCGGGGGACCTCAGGATCTCCACCCCTAACCCTCACTCTCGGGACAACGCCGCCTGCATCCCGGGGTTCATCCCGGGTCTGGCTTCGATGCTTGAGAGGTTTGGGTCTAAGCCCTGGTCGACGCTCATGGAACCGGCGGTGAGGGCGGCTAGGGAGGGGGCGGTGATGAGCTCCTGGCAGTACGGCTACCTCCACGCCTCCCTCAGCTCCATCACCTACTTCCCGTCGGGGCGGGACTTCTACACCCCCGACGGCTTCCTCATCCCGGTTGGGGAGCGTTGGAGGATGCCCCAACTAGCGGAGACCCTGCGGAGATTGGCGGAGGAGGGCCCGGAGTATTTCACGAAGGGGGACTGGGCGAAGCACATGGTCGAGGCGGGCAACGAGCTCGGCTGGCCCATCACCATGGAGCACCTGGCCTCGTACGAGCCCATCTGGCTGGATCCCCTGAGTTTCAAGTACCGTGACATGGAGATAATCGGTATCCCTCCGCCCCAGAGGGGGGCCCTCTACATGGGGTACATCTACGGCATCCTGGAGGAGTTCGACCTGGGCTCCATGGGCCACTACACTGAGTCCGCGGATGCCCTCGCATTGATAGCCTGGGCGATGAGCAGGGCTCACGCGGAGAAGGCCCTCATCCATGACCCCCAGTTCTACGACGTCCCCGTGGATGTCCTTCTCTCCAAGGACTACCATCGCATGATAGCCGAGCTATGGAGGGGCAGCAGGCCCAGGGTCGACCTCACGGAGTTCCTCAGGCTCACCGTGGGCGAGACCGCCATGGCGGCAGGCCTCCCATCGGGCAACAGGAGGGTCCACGACAGCTGTGAGCTGAGCATCGTCGACGAGGAGGGGAACTGGGTGGAGATGATGAACACGGGGAACGGCGGCGGTATCCCCGGCTTGGTCGTCGACGGCGTGAAGAACAGCGGCACCACTGTCAAGGCAGAGGTGGAGACGGGGACTGGGAGGTTCGGCTGGATTGTGGAGCCCGGTGCCCGGACGAGGCACGCCATCGCCAACACCCTCGTCCTCGATGAGGGAAGCCCCTGGCTTGCCATAGGCTCACCCGGGGACTGCATTTTCACGGTGCCGCAGGCCCTGCTCAACATCTTGGAGTACGGGATGGATCCCTACTCGGCCGTGGATGCCCCGAGGTTCTGGCCCCTCAACGACGACGGCACGCTGGAGGTCGAGAGCAGGATCGGCGCGGACGTCCTCAAGG
>JAUWDP010000317.1 GCA_030608725.1 Candidatus Bathyarchaeota archaeon | reverse complement strand
TATCTGGTCCTTGACGTGCTCCCAGAGCTCCACGGTAATCTGGAAGTCGTTTCCCTGCCAACCGGTGAAGTCCAGCGCCGCGACGTCCCTGACGAACGAGAGGTACTCGGGCACGGAGCCCGTGCCCACCGTCTCCTTGGTCTGACCGTGCATGTCCCCCCAGTACAGCTTCAGCTCGGGCTCCTTCTCCAGCACACGTATCGGGTTGGAGACCGCGTATAGTCCGCTGTCGTCTTTTACTGTGATGCGTTGGAGACCGGGCTTGCTCAGCGTGACATCGGTGAATAGGTGTGCCCCCACGTCCTCCTCCTTGAAGTCGTAGGGTCCCGGGAGCTTCGCGTCAGGGTCTTCGGAATCGAATGAGACCTTTCCCCTGTAGGGGTCCGACCGGTTATGACCGGCGTCGAGGGCCCTCACGGTGACACTGAAGGGAGAACCCGCAGTGACCTGAGACGGACCGACCACCTGGATCTCCTTCGCTTCGTCTCCTATGATGGTGATGTAGGGGGAGCCGTGGATCGGCTTGAACAGGCCCGTGCCGAAGGGGTCCACGAAGACCTTGAACAGGTGCTCCGCCTCCCGGGTTGCTTTTAGACGGATGCCGGGGCTGCCCTGACTCGTATCGCCGAAGGTGACCACCACCTGGTCTCCCTCGTAGAGTGAGCCGTCCCTGACATCCACTTGGAAGGCCCCCCAGAACGGTCGGACGTGCCCAGCCCGGACCGAGCCCCTTGATGACCCAAAGAGGCCATCCTGTCTGCTCGTTATTCGGCTTACGGGTATAGAGTCCGCTACGAACCTGACCTTGCGTTTACTCGAGATCGTCGTGTATCCGGGCGCCTTCGGGTCGTTGACCTGAGGTCTCATGCCTCCCCGTCTGGCGATCCGGATGCTCCCTCCGTCGTCGATGCCGTACTTCCCCACGGTGTAGATGACTATGAACGTCCCATAGCTGTTGACGACGAAAGAGCCAGAAGGCCCTTCCGCTGAGCCCAACCACTCGTTATCAGTGCGCATACACTTGAATTCCCATTTGTTATAATATCATTATCATTACAGGCACCTCGCGGTCTGCCTCCTCGCGCTAGGGTTTATTAGTTGGACTCGGCGCTCAGGGAATGAGTAAGCGCATGTGCAAATCCTCTAATCTCCGATTGACTACGGTTAGAGGGGCGGTATCGTAATTCCTTGGAGATGATCTCGATGAGCGGGAAGGGGAGAGGCCGATATCGGGGGCGGAGGCGCGCGTACAGGGTGAACTTCGCCCGCAAGAAATGTCACGAGTGCAGGAAATACTCGAGGAAGACAACCTACTGCGCTAAGTGGCTGCAGGTCCTCGATCCCAACAGGAGGTCATGTATATTCTTCCGTCCGAGGAGGAAGGTCCGTGGCTATGTACGGACGACTGACAGAGCCCGTGGAGGACCACGGACACCTAAGGGCCCCGGGGGAAGACGTTAAAGCGTCCTCAACGATACTTTCTGTTTAAGCCAGGAAAATGTTTTACGAGTCAAGCCTCCTCTAGACTAGGGAACATTATGATCG
Source organism: Candidatus Bathyarchaeota archaeon (assembly GCA_030608725.1). The sequence goes on along the minus strand of JAUWDP010000317.1, from coordinate 651 downwards.
AGTTGAGTAAGGCCCAGGAAGAAAGGGCCATGAGGCTCCACAAGGAAGCCATAGTCATAGACACCCACTGCGACAGCATAGGGGGATACCTCGGCAGGGGAAGGAGGCAGCCCCCCCGAGACTTCTTCAAGAGGGGAGAGACGGGGCAGATCGACCTACCCCGCCTCGTCGAGGGAGGCGTCACCTGCCAGGTCTTCGCCATGTGCCTCTCGTCGGCCCCCATCGTGCCCGACGCGACCCTCAGGGCCCTCAAGATGGTCGACAAATTCTACGAACTTGCCGAGAACCCGGGGTTCAAGGCGGTGACCACCCCAGGGGAGATAGTCGCCGCCAAGAAGGCGGGGGAGACCTGCGGGCTCCTCAGCTTCGAGGGCGCGGAGGCCCTCATGGGCGACATAGCCCTCCTCAGGGTCTTCTACAGGCTGGGGGTGAGGATGCTCAGCTTCTGCTGGAACTACCGCACCCCCTTCGCCGACGGCCTCGGCGCCCGGAGGGCGGAGAGCAAGCTCACGGAGCTGGGGGTCGCCGGCCTAGAGGAGATGAACCGGCTGGGCGTAGTCTTCGACGTAAGCCACCTGGCTGACAGCGTCTTCTGGGACGTCTGCGACGTCATGGACGGCCCCTTCATAGCCAGCCACAGCAACTGCAGGG
>JAUWDP010000074.1 GCA_030608725.1 Candidatus Bathyarchaeota archaeon | reverse complement strand
ACGTGGGTCATGCAGTGCCTGCAGCCCCTGCAGTGATCTATATCGTGGTCGACGATGCTCAGGAACTCGGCCTCGATTCCGGGGATACCCTCCTCAATTATCTTCAGAATAGCATTCAGGGCATGGTCGGTGTTCCCGCCTTTCCGGGGGCTCCCGGATATCGCTAAAATCTTCATGGGTGATTGATCGTTGGATGAGATTAAAAAGTTCGTGAAGGACCAGGGAGACGTTTCCGAACGATGTCGGGATGTCCAATTGTTACGAAAAACGATTTATTCAAGAGAGGGGAGGATCATCCTGATGTTTCATCGTGACATGCTACTTCAGGCACATGAAGGACGTCTTCTCCAAGGCCGGGATCGAGGTGACGAAGGAGAACAAGAAGGACATCGACAGGGCCATCCACTCCTACGTTGGAATCGAGTACAAGGACTGCTCATCGACGTGGAAGGAGGTCAAGAAAAAGCTCGCCGAGGACGATGCCGCCTTCATCAAGATGCTGGAGAGCATACCCGGACTCTAGAGGAATATCACCCATTTTTCAAACCCCCGATGGGAGTAAACCATATTAGCTAGTCCCCTTTCCTTGGGTGTTGGCGGGTGAGTGGGTCCTCCCACCCGTTCCGCCTAAAAAACCCCGGAGTAGGGAGGAAAAAAAATGGATACGAGAGAGATAACCCTAGCATCGATAATAGCGGCCCTTTACGCTGCCCTGGTCATCGTACTGGCACCGATATCCTTCGGACCGATACAGCTCAGGGTGGCCGACTGCCTTCTGCCCCTCGCGGCCCTCCTTGGATGGCCCGCCGTCATCGGTGGAGCCCTTGGGGCCTTCATCGGGAACGCGTACTTCATGCAGTTCACCGGCCCCATAGACGTCGTCTTCGGCACCCTGGCCAACCTCGCAGCAGGATATCTGATATTCAAGCTGAGAGGGGCTTTCCTGACGGCTTGCCTGACAGGTTCGGTGACCGTGGGCGTCGTCGTCGGAGGCTACCTCTGGATCTACTTCCCGCCCCCAAGCGTGGGGATAGGGATGCCGGTCTGGATGGCGATGATCGTCAGCATCACGCTGAGCAGCGTCCTCGCGATTGCTGTCATCGGTTACCTGCTGGTGCGGGCCCTTAGGTCGGCTGGCGTGGACAAGATGTTGTCATCCCAGGGGCTGAAGACCTACATGGAGTAAAACTCCTCTTTTTTTAGTAATCCTTGAAAGCCAGTGGAAGGTGAGTTACATCCATGGATGTGAAGACCGTCCGGCTCTTAGGCTGGCTGGGGTTCATAGCGCCGGTAGTAGGATTTGCCTTCATATTTCTGGCGATACAGACCGCCCCGTGGTTCAGCTGGACGGAGAACGCCCTCAGCGACCTGGGGGTGGAGGGCGTCACCGCCACAATATTCAACTACGGCCTCATGGCGACAGCGGGCATGATCGCTGCATTCTCCTTGGGGCTGCAGGGGTTCACAGATGGCGACCGGGTTGGGCGGATCGGATCTTCTCTCTTTCTTTTGGCCGCCGTGTTCCTGTTTTTCATCGGAGTCTTCCCCAAAACCGCTGGGCGCATCCACTTCTATTTCTCGGTGGCCTTCTTTGCCACCCTCTCAGTGACCGTGATGGTTCTCTCCGTCTACATGCTGAGGCAGGGAATGAAGGGGGAGGGCGTGGCTGTGTTGGCTGCGGGTCTTTTCTCGGCCATGATCTGGACCCTGAACTGGGACGGCGTGGCAGTCCCTGAGGCGATCTCGGCGTTGATGATGGCGGTGACGTCAGTGATCTTCGGCTACAGGATGACGAGGTTGAGGTAGTTTTCCAGGTGCGAGTATTATTCAGGAGCCTGGGATGAAGGTTTGTGGATGATGCGCTGAAATGATGAAGTTAGGTTACCTTGAAGGTTCTGCGGGACCCCTATACTGAAATATGTGTCGGATAATGACACCTAGAAATCCAGGGATCGGATAGATGCTGAACAAGAAAAACGGTCTGAGGGGGATCGGGATCATCCTGGTTTTGGTGCTTCTTGAGATGATCTCCGTGACCCTCACCTCCTCGGCGCTGGTGCTCTTCGCTCTCGACCTCGATGCGACCATCGTCGACATCAACCTGATCAGGGTGGTCACCATCGTCATCCCCTTGCTCCTCCAACTCCCCATGGGAGTAGTCTCGGACAGGCTGGGGAGGAGGCCCCTCATCCTCATGAACCAGTTCACATCCCTGCTCTCGGTGGCGGTCAGAAGCCTCTCCCAAAATCCTATGCACCTAATCGCAAGCAGCCTCATACGAGGCGTAGGCGGCGGCCTCTTCTTCCCTCAGCTCCTCTCACTGATCGGCGACCTCACGGGGGCGGGGGAGAGGTCCACGGTCATCAACCGTTTCTACCTTGTTAGCTCCCTGGGGATGATGATCGGGCCCGGCGTCGCAAGCCTCCTTCTGACGAGGGTCTCCTTGAGGGCGTTGTTCGTCATCGAGACCGGTGTCAGGTTGTTCATGGCAGTCGTTGTCATCGTGTGGCTGAGGAAGGTGCCCGAGGCCCAGTCCGTCAGGGAGCCCCAAGAGGGCTACGGAGAGAACGTGAGGAGGCTCCTGGGGAGGAGGAACATGCTCACAGTCGTCGAGATGGCGGGGTGCTTCACTTTCTTCAGGGCTGTGGTGGCCACCTACACCCCCATCTACGCCCGGAACGTTGTGGGGCTCAGCGACTCAGCCATCGTACTCTTCGGCACATTCAACGGGGCGGCGGTCTTCCTCTCCAGGACGTCCCTCGACAGGTTCATCGGGAGAATAGGCCACAAGAGGCTCCTCCTCTCGATGCTGGTGGTCTGCTGCATAATAGGATTTACGACGCCTCTCGCTCACGGCTTCGCGCCGCTGGCGGTGGAGATGGTCCTCATGGGGTTAACCATAGGAGTGCTGGAGCCTCTGGGGTCCATCATCGTGGCCCACACAACGTCCAGGCATGAGAGGGGGTTCGGCAACTCCCTCAATCATTTCATGAAGTCCCTGGGGTCCATCTCCACCGTCGTCCTAGTGTCAGTTGCCGCTGGCTCCTCCCTGGCCTTGGTCTTCCCCCTCGGAGCCCTGCTTCCGTTGATCTCCCTCGGGGCAAGTCAACTTCTCATGGAGCCCCTCGCAGACATCGAGAGCGAGGAGTGATGTGCACGGAAATGATTAGGGAGGATTAGGGCGAAACCAAGATTTTTTCCGGTTAGATGAGTTTGACTCTCCCGACATGGAATTGTTTTCAGCTACGAATCACATGATAAAGGGGTTGATTCTCTTGTTTCACCCGCACTAACTAGGGTTTATTAGGAGTTCTGGAGCTTGGTTATCGGGAAAAAGGATGTACTTGTCCACCATTGACAAGTGAAGTTCTTTGAGCAGCGTATCAAGTGCAATGATATCCGGAGACGACTTTGATGAGTGGAAGAAGGAGAAGCTGGTTTCGAAAAAGAAGACCGTCTTCCATGAGGTACATTCTAAATAAAAAATGCGAAGAGTGTAAAAAATACTCGAGGAAGACGTTCTACTGCGCGAAATGGCGGAAGGTCTTCGCTCCGAAGAGAAAAGCATGCATGTTTTTCAGCCACAGAAGAGCTCGAAGGACGAGAAAGAAATGAAGAACCGTTCGCAAGGGTTCAACAAACCAGGGAGAACAGAACCGGATATAGATGAACTGAAGAGAGAGTGTGACTCCCTGCAACTCTTTCTCTCAGTTAATTTTTTTTATAAAAAGAGGTCGTGAGAAATACCCCACGAAGGGCTGGGGACCTGTGACGCCCGTGTTTTAGGGCTCGTCACTTCTCGAAGGCCAGGAAGGCCACGCTTTCACCTGTGCCGGCGGCTTGGTTGTGGATCATGGGCCAGGCGAGTAGCCAGCCGTCGACGCTGCTGACGATGTCCTCCACAGGTTCCCCGTATCCGTCCACTATGTGACCAATCACCTGACTCCTACTGACGGGGTCCCCTACGTCCACGAGCTTTTCTACGATCCCCCCACGGGTGGCGAGGATCTCGGTGCGGCTCAGCTGGCCTTCCAGTACCTTCACGCCTTCCTGGGGTTCTACCTCGCCGTCTATCATGCCAAGGAGCTTCATTATATTGAGGGCTCCCCGGAGCCCGACTTGGACGGCCTCGGGGCTTATCATCCTCCATGGCACAAGCTCCACCACGAGGACTGGTTTCCCGTACTTCCCAGCCTCATCGGACATGGTCCCGGTCCGGTGCGCCTCGTGTTCCAGGATCATCTCGATGGGGGTGACCCCGAAGGCGTCGGCCATCTCCCTGCTCTTCTCGAAGGCCTCCTCGCCCTCAGCCCCCTTGACTATGGAGAAGCACATCGCCGACGCCATGTTACAGTGGAAGTCTAGGAGGTAGTCGCACTTTTTGACGCCCTCCTCGAGGATCAGGTTCGCGATGCGGTGGGTGAGCAGTCCGCCGGGGTCGCCGGGGAAGACCCTGTTGACGTTGTAGCCGTCCTCGGGTGTGTAGTAGGTCCTCCCGTTGAAGGAGAAGGGGTTCAGAAGGGGCGCCCCGACCACGGTGCCCCGCAGTGTCTTGGGGTCCACCCGATCCTTGACGATTTCCCAGATCACGGGGATGCCGGACATCTCCTGGCCGTGCATCCCGGCGCTCATCCACAGCACGGGCCCGTCCTGCTCTCCCCTGACGACCATCAGGGGGAGGCTCACGGCGGTCCCATCAGAGAGGTAGAACGTACCCAGTTTCCCGTAGGCACGCTCCCCGGGCTTGACGGAGAGATCACCTATCGTAAATGTACTCAATTTACAGCCTCCACAATCTTTGAGTTATTGGCTTGTATCGGGGATTTCGCTTATAAACGATGTCACCGCGCGCTCCGGGGTGTGGATTATGTATTGATTCTACTATGAGGCGCGCGCGCGTCCGCGCGAGGTTACTGCACGCTCTCACAAGTAATAACTAATAACTATTTATTAACTAATAATCTCATGCACTCCTATCTAACCTTCTCCACATGGTACCATAGTACTATGGTACTAAATGTCTAGAATCATAACCTGTTATAACATGTGATACATATCATATATCAAGTGACACGTGACACATCGAGATTGTATTACGTATGACGTAATACGTATGACGTTAAACGTTAAACAAATTCACACTTAATACTTCACACATACTGTGTGTGTGAGTGTGTAGAGAGAGAGTGAGTGAGAGAGGGAGAGTGAGAGGGAGTGGTGGGGAGTGGTAGAGAGGGTTTGGGTTTGGGTTTGGGGGGTTAAATTTTATCCCCACACACACATCTGAGGTATGAAAGTGAGGAGAGATAGAGATTGTCTTCCGATTTAGAATATAGATATGTTAGGACGAATGATGTTCCGGGTGGCTTATTTATGGTGACTAAAAATGGAAAAAAGCCGTTCATGCCTTCTATGAGGGAGTGTAAATCTATTCCTCTTCATTATTCTGATAATGTAGTTGATATTGGAGCGTATATGGGACAGTATAGTATTCGCTGTGCTAGGTTTCCTGTAAATAAAGTGACAGCGTATGAGCCCACTCCTTTATCGTATCAGATATTAACCAAGTTGAAGCTCCCTAATTTCACGCCGATAAATGCTGCTATAGTTGGAAATGATAGAGAAGAAGCTACATTACATATTTCGTCGGGTATAGGGGCCGCGAATAGCACCACGTTATCGTTGCGCGCGCGCGCAGCGATTACTGTTCCCGCAGTAAAATATTCTGATGCGATCAAAGATGCTACTATTGTGAAGATTGATGTTGAGGGCGGGGAGTATAATTTTCATATTGAGGATAATTTTCCAGATTCTCTTAGAGCTATAATTATTGATTTTCACCCTGTTAGTAAATATAGGTGGCTAGAGGAAGCGAAAGAGATCATTATTGCGATTGAGAGAGATGGATTCACGCCTGTTATTACCCCCGATTGGTCTAATGAGTGGGCGAGGGCGGGTAGTTGGATGAGAGAACGAGATTTGCCCGATGTGACTAACTCGATGCTTGATGGGACCGTGTGCTGTGGATGTGGAATAATAATCGATTCGTTTGGGAAGTCTCTTTGTATTAACTGTTGGAAGA